>JAHBAP020000324.1 GCA_018500005.2 Mycobacterium sp.
CCAGCAGGCGCCGCACCAGCAGCAGGCCGCCCTCGAGCAGGTTGGCGATCGGGCCGCCCGGCAGGTAGCCGATCAGGTTCGCGACCTCGTCGAAGACGGGGTTGATCAGCACGACCGGGCGGAACACGGGCAAAGTCGGGGCTTTCACGGCTGACGTGGCTGTTGGCGGGGGTTCAACAGCGAGCGAGGCGGACGCCGCCCCGGGCGAGGTGGTCCTCGCCGCCGGCACCTCGACTGCTGTCGAGGAGGCAGCCGCGACGGCACCCTGAGCGGGTCGCACCGGACCCGTCACGGTCCCCGACGCATCCACCGCAGACGCCGATCGCCGAATACCGCCAGGGTGGCCCGCACGCTGTTCAGCGGCAGAGACCGACGACGGCGACTCGGTGAGTGCCGAATCAGCTGGCCCAGCAACCGCCGCAGCCCGCGCGGCGGGGCTCTCGGGGGGCCTTGGCGTAACAGATACGGTCGCGGCCGCGCCGCGAGAGGTGCCCGTGTGTCGGCGCAAGGAGACCGCTCCCTGATGCTCGGCGGCGCGGGCCTGCGATCGAGGGCCGCTGGGTGCTGTGACGGTTGTCGATGAGGAATCGGCGCCCTCGTCGGCAGCCGCCACCCCCGGCGAAACGACGACGGCTGCACCCACTCCGGCCGCGAAGGCACCAACCTGCAGCCAACGCACCACGGGCAGGCTGGGCCGCCGTCCTCGCCAAGGGGTGAGATGACGTGCGCTCATGAGTTCCTCTTTCGGGTCGGGGGTGACTGACGGTGACCGTGCAAGCAAGCAGAAGGTTCTGCCGAACCACTGCCCCTAGAGATGAAGAATCTCAGCCATCAGGTCAAAGAGTTGCGCGTCGGCGTCGATCATCTGCTGGTAGGTCTCATCGGTCGGTTCTTTGCGCGTAGCTGTGGGTACAGCCTGGGCTGCGGCCTGGGTGCCCGAGCATCCGGTGTTGGTCTTGGAGCCGTCGGGGCAGGTGGTGTTGGCCCATGTCACGTTGGACAGGTTGGCTCCGGTCAAGTTGGCTCCGGTCAGGTTCGTGCTGGTGAAGTTCGCGTAGTTGAAGAACTTGCCCGACAGGTCCAGCCCGCTGAGGTTGGCGTAACTGAGGTCGCTGTTCATGAACCGCTTCACGCCGGTCAGGTTGGCGCCGGTGAGGATGACCCAGGAGAGGTCGCGCGCGGACAAGTCCTGACCACTGAGATCCGCGCCGCTGAGGTCGGACCCCGACAGCGTTGTCCCGGCCAGATTCGCGCCGGTGAGCTTGGCTCCGGCCAAGCTGGCTTCGTAGAAGTTTGCGCCGGTGAGGTTCTTGCCGGAAAGGTCCAGTCCGGTGAGTTCGGCTTGGTTGAAGTTCGCCCAGACGAGGGTCGTGCCCGTCAGGTTGGCTCCGATGAGGAGCGCGCCGGTGAGATCCTTGCCGGACAGATCGACGCCGCTCAAGTCAGTGCCGATGAGGTTGGCCCCTTTCAGCACCGTGCCGGTGAGGTCCTGGCCGGCCAGGTTGACACCGCTGAGGTTGGCCCGGTTGAGGTTCGCCCCGGCCAGGGTCGCGCCGGTCAGGTTCGCGGCGGTGAGGTTGGCGCCGGTCAAGTCCAAGCCGGTCAACACCACGCCGGAGAGATTCGCCGACGGCATCCGCGCTGCGGCCAACGAGACGTCACGCAGATTCGCGCTGGTCAGATTCGCTCTGGTCAGATCCGCGGTGGCGATGTGCGAGCCGGTCAGGTTCGCGCCGGTCAGGTTCGCGCCGGTCAGGTTCGCGGTGTTGAGGTTCGCCCCCGTCAGATTGGCGCCCGACAGGTTGGCGTTGGTGAGGTTGGTGTTGGTCAGGTTCGCCGCCGACAGGTTCGCGCCCGCAAACGCCGCATCGGTGAGGTCGATACCGGCCAGGTTCGCACCGATCATGGTCGCGTCGTTCATGGTGAGGGTGGCGAGATTGCTGACGTACTTATAGCCAGTGACGTTGATCAGTTTCGCCCCAGTGAAGTTCGCACCAGTGAGGTTGGCGGCATGCTTGACCTCGTCGGACAAATCCAGGAACTGGTATCCCAGTGACACATCTTCCAAGGTTGCCCCGGTGAAGTTCGTGCGGACGAAGATCGCGCCGACAGCGACGCCCGGCGGGAACTCTGACCAAACAGCCGTCCTGAGGAGGTACGCGCCGGTGAGATTCGCGTCAGTGAAATTTGTGCTGACGGCGACGGTGTCGACGAGCGTTGCGTTCGTGAGGTTCGCCCCGGTCAGATTTACTCCCCCCAGTCGCCCTTTGGTGAGGTCGGCGCCGGCTAGGTTCGCGTTACGCATGTCCGCCAGTTCGAGGTTCGCGCCGGTCAGGTTCGCGCCGGTCAGATTTGCTTCCACAAACTCCGTGTCCATGGCGCGGGTGCCGGCGAGCGTGGCGTTCGTGAGGTTCGCTCCATTCAACTTTGCCCAGTTCAAGGCGGCGTTTGTGAGGTTGGCCCCGGATAGATTCGCGTTGGTGAGGTTCGCCGCCGAGAGATCCGCCCCGGTCAGATCCGCGCCTTGCCAGTTCACTCCGGGCCCCGGAGGGGTGGGGGTGGCGAATGTCGTTGCCGCACTGGATGGTGTTGCGGCAGCGTCGGAGATCTCCTGGAGGTCGGCGTAGGAAAGATCGGCTCCGGAGAAGTTCGTGTCGATGACCTGTTCGCCGTTGATATCGGCCTGGACCAGGGTCGCCCCGGTGAAATCGGTCCTCGTCAGGTTCGACTCGTGGATCAGGGCGTACTTGAGGTTCGCTCCGGAGAGGTTGGCGTCGGTGAAATTCACCCGCACAAGATTGAGCCCGCTCAGGTCCTGACCCGACAGGTCCTGGCCCGAACAGTCACCGGTGCGCACACAGGCCGGGGTTTGGGTCCAGCCGCTGAACGGCAGGACCAGCAGGCGCCGCACCAGCAGCAGGCCGCCCTCGAGCAGGTTGGCGATCGGGCCGCCCGGCAGGTAGCCGATCAGGTTCGCGACCTCGTCGAAGAC
>JAHBAP020000120.1 GCA_018500005.2 Mycobacterium sp.
AGGCCCGCGGGAGTGGACCTCGACACGTGCGGCGACTCCGCCCTTGTCGTCCTCGCGGACCAACTGCGTGGTCAGACGGGTCTGCTCATCCAGGGAGAGCATCTGTTCGACCTCGAGCCGGACCACCTCGAGCTCGCGGGCCGGCAGCCCGAAGGCCTGGACCCCGGCGGACAGGGCGATCTCGGCGAAGCCGGCTCCGGGCATGACCGGCTGGCCGTGGACCTTGTGATCCTTCAGCCACGGGTTGTGCTCAGTTCCGACGTCGGCCTGCCAGACATGCCCTGCGCCGGTGGGCAGTTCGACGTGCATGCCCAGCAACGGGTGGGCGCCGGTGAACTCCCGGCCGGCCGTGGCGGTCTGCATCCAGTAGCGGGTGTGCAGCCATGCGCTGGGCGGCAGGTCGACGAGCAGGTCTCGCTGCCCGGCCGGTTCGGTGTTCACCGGTGGCCGCACCAGCGCGAGGTTGGTGTGGAAGGTCAGGGTCTCCGGGTGGTCGCGGTTCACCGTCCCGGACACCCGGGCCTTTGCGGCGGTCTCGCCGATCGCCCGGGTCAACAGAGGGTGTGGGCTGATCTCGATGAAGGTGCTGCCGTGGTCGGCGGCCGCCTCCTGGACCGCGCGGCTGAATCGGACCGGGTTGCGCAGGTTCGCCACCCAGTAGTCGGCGCCGAAAAGCTCGGTGTTGGGCGGATATTCGGCGGTATTGATCACCGGAATCTTCGGCCCGGCCGGATTGAGGTAGGCCAGCGCGGTGCGCAGTTCGGGCAGGATCGGGTCGATGGTGGCGTGGTGGGATGCCACGTCCACCTCGACGCGGCGGGCGAGCAGGCCCTTGGCGTCGACCTTGGCGATCAGCTCGTCGACCTGGTCGGGCGGACCGGCGATCACCGATTGGCTGGGCGAGGCGTACACCGCGACCGACACGTCCGGGTAGTCGGCGATCATCCGCTCGGCGGCTGCGGCGTCGAGTTCCAGCGCGGCCATCGCGCCCTGCCCGGACAGCCGCGACATCAGCCGCGATCGGGTTGCGATCACGTCGAGTCCCTCGGCGGGGGTCAGCGCGCCGGCCACCACCGCGGCGGTGACCTCACCCATCGAGTGGCCGATGACCGCGTCGGGCTCAACGCCGTAGGACCGCCACAGCTGGGTCAGTGCGAGCTGCATGCCGACCAGCACCGGCTGGATTCGGGCGATGCCGGTCAGCGGCTCACCCAGTTCCAGCACATGGCGCAGGGAGAATCCGACCTTGTCGACGAAGATCGGCTCGAGTTCGTCGACCGCAGCGGCGAAGGCCGGTTCGTCGACCAGCAACTGCTTGCCCATCCCGGGCCACTGCGCACCCTGACCGGAGTACACGAAAACAGTCCCGGGGCCTGGTGACGCTTCGTGGCAGGCGACCACCCCGGCGCCGGGGTGACCCGCCGCCAATGCGCGCAGACCGATGACCGCGTCGTCGTGGCCGCGGGCCGAAACCGTCGCAACGGTGGAGAACATGCTGCGATGGTTGAGGGTCGCGGCGACGTCGGCGAGGGGAACCGTCGATCCCGGGCCTTCCATCCAATCCGCCAGGACCCGAGCGTTCGCCGCGACCCGCTGCGGGTTCTTGCCGGAAACCACCAGCGTGGTGATCACCGGACCGGCGGTGGACGGCGCTGCGGGCGCCGGGCCCTGCTCAAGAATCACGTGGGCGTTGGTGCCGCCCATGCCGAATGACGAGACGGCGGCCCGGCGCGGGCCGTCATTGGCCGGCCAGGGCACCGACTCGGTGGGAACGAACAGGCGGGTGCCGGACGGGTCGATCGCCGGGTTCCACTGGGTGAAGTGCAGATTGGGTGGGATCCGCGAATGCCGCAGTGCCAGAACAGCCTTGATCAAGCCGGTGATGCCCGCCGCGGCTTCGAGGTGGCCGAAGTTGGTCTTCACCGCGCCGAGCGCACATGGCACGTCTCCGCGGCCGTACACCGCTGCCAGAGCATCGAATTCGATCGGGTCACCCAGTGGGGTTCCGGTGCCGTGGGTTTCGACGAGATTCACCGACGCGGCTTTGACATCGGCTGCGCGAAGTGCCCGGGTGATCACGTCCTTCTGCGCCGGCGCATTCGGTGCGGTGAGTCCGTTGGAGCGGCCGTCCTGGTTGATCGCAGAACCCCGGATCACCGCCAGCACCCGGTCGCCGTCGCGGACGGCATCGGTCAGACGCTTGAGGACGACCATCCCTGCACCTTCGCCGCGAACGAAGCCGTCGGCGTCGGTGTCGAAGGCGTTGCAATGGCCACGCGGTGACAGCATGCCCCATTTGCCAAGCGCCAGTTGGGTTTCCGGACGCAGGCTCAGGTTGACCCCGCCGGCCAGAGCCAGGTCGCTCTCCCGCATCCGCAGGCTGTTGCAGGCCAGGTGAACCGAGACCAGCGAAGACGAACATGCGGTGTCCACCGCCACCGCAGGCCCGCGCAGACCCAGCAGGTAGGCGATCCGGCCGACGGTGACGCTATGCGCGTTACCGGTGGCCGAGTAGGCGTCGATGGTCTCCGGGTTGCCGCCGGCCGCGGTCTGGTACTCGTTGTAGTAAACCCCGAGCATCACCGCGGTCTGGGTCTCGCCGAGTTGATCGGGACGTAGTCCGGCGTTCTCCAGCGCCTCCCAGGCCACTTCGAGCGCCACCCGCTGCTGCGGATCCATCGCCACCGCCTCGCGCGGAGAGATGCCGAAGAAGTCGGCGTCGAAGCCGGCGACGTCGGACAGGTAGGCGCCCCACTTGGTCGGCATCCGTCCCGGCGTCATCGGGTCGGGGTCGTAGAACGCCTCGGCGTCCCAGCGGTCCGGCGGGACGACGGCGACCGCGTCGGTGCCGTTGTCCAGGAATTCCCAGTACTGCTCGGGGCCGGCGACTCCGCCGGGCAGTCGGCAGCCGATCCCGATCACCGCGATCGGTTCGGCACCGGCGACCCGGGAGGCCTTGTCGAACTGCTCGACCAGCGCCGTGCGCTGCTCGGCGGTCATCGCCGAGATCCGGTCGAAGATCGTCTTAACGGCGCTCATCGAGTTTCTTCTTCCACGCTGTCGAACAAAGCGTCCAGCACGCCGCCCGACTCTTCTTCGGTCGTCTCATCGGCGGTCTCGGGCTCCGTCTCCCGCTCCGGGATCAGCAGCCCCGCCACGTGCGCCGCGAACGAGGCCAGTGTCGGGTTGTTCCAGAGCATTGTCGCCGACAATTCGATTTCGACGAATTGCTTGGCGTCGCGCAGCAGCGTCATCGCCGTCATCGAGTCCAGGCCCAGCTCCGGGAACGACCGGTCCACATCCAGCGCCGACTCGGGCATGCCCAGTTCACGAGCCAGGATCGTCCGCATTCTGGCGGTCAGATCCCCGGCCGCCTGGGCACGGGTCATCTGCGACCAGACCGGCATATCGACCGGAGCAGCGGCCGATTCGGCCCCGGCCGGCGCCGCGGCGGAATCGACCTGGGCATAGCGCGGTCGGCGCGGCTCGACGCGGGGGCTGCCGTTTCCACCGGCTCCGGACCGTTCGCCGAGCATGGTGCCGAAGGCGGGTTTCGGCAGCCCGTCGACACCGGTCGCTTCGCCGCCGTCGAGGATCGGCTTGAGGATCGGCATCGGGGCGCGCATGCCGAACGCCTGGGCCAGCGCGGTCCAGTCGGCGTCCACGACCACCGAACGCGCTCCGGCCTCCGGACTGAGCACCGCGGGCATCATCTGGATCGCCAGCTCGTTGGGCATCGGGATCAGCCCGGCCGCCTTGGTCGACGGTTGGGCATCGGCCCAGGTCTTCCACAGCCCCCAGTTGACGACGGTGCCCGCCAGCCCCAGCCCGCGCCGGGCATAGGCCAGCGTGTCCAGGAATGCGTTGGCGGCGGTGTAATGGGCCAGCCACCGTGATCCCAGGAGTCCGGCGATCGAGGAGAACAGCACGAAGTGACGCACCGGTGTGGTCAGGGTGAGCCGGTGGAGTACCGCCGCGGCATCTAGTTTGGGCCGGAACATGGCGCTGACATCCGCGTCGGTCATCTCGGTGAGCAGCACCTCGCCGCCGGCCAGTGCCGCCAGGTACACACCGTCCAGCGGCGGCAGGTCTTCGCCGAACCGCTTGAAGAGGGCCGTCATCGTGGCCTCGTCGGCGGCATCTGCCGCCACCTCGACCAGGGTGGTGCCCAAGGCGGCCAGCTGTCCCGCCAGCTCCGGTGTCTGGCCACCGCCGCGCCGGGAGACCGCGACGATCGTGGAGGCGCCCATCTCGGCGAGCTGGCGGATCAGGTAGGGGCCGATGTTGCCGGTGGCACCGATCACCAGATGGCTTGTGCCACTCTGGAATGCGGCGAGTTCGACTGCGGGCGGGGCGCTGGGAACCAGGCGCGCGACGTGGCGCAGACCCCGGCGGTGAACGGCGAGCTCGTCCTCGCCGGCAGCACCGATCTCATCGGCCAGGATCCGTGCCAACAATTCCGCCGGTACCGATTCGTCGACGTCGACCATGCCGGCCCAGATCTCCGGATGCTCGAGCCGGATGGTGCGCCCGGTCCCCCAGACGACGGCCTGGACCGGATCGGAGCGGTCGCCGTCTTCGATCGGTTGAGCGTTGCGGGTCAGCACCATCAGCTGGGGCGACTGGGCCATCCCGGCCAGGACGCCGACCAGACGTCGGGTGGCGTGGAACAGCCGGTAGCCGGCGGCGGCGTCGATGTGCGCCTCGGCGGGCGGCGCGTACAGCACATGGTCGAGGCCGTTCAACGCCGCATGCAGGACGTTTTCTGAGCCCGAATCCAGCTCACGGGCGTCCAGGGTGCGGGAGTTCCTGCCCAATAACGGTGCGAGTCGTGCGCCCAGGTCCGGGTCGGCGATCACCAGCCATGAACCGTCGTTGCGGTCCGCGACGGGCAGGTTGCGCACCGGCCAGCTGAGTTCGTAGAACCAGCCGTCGGTGTCGGCGACGGACTGGCTGCGCGCCGCCTTCGCGGCACCTGCCGCACCGGCCCGCGCTTCGATCCAGTGGTGGGTGTGGTGCCAGGGGGTGGTCGGCAGTGTGATGCGCGGCTCGGCGGCGTGCGGGGTGTCCGGCGCGGCTGTGGTGTGGGTGGCGTTGAGATTGGTGTGGAAACTCACCGCGTCGTCGGCATCGCGAACAAGTGTCCCCACCGCGTGGTGATGAACCTCGTCCAGGCTGCCGGATATGGCATGGGTCAGAATCGGATTCGGACTAACCTCGATGAACGTCGCATGCTCGGCCGCCGCAGCTTCGATCGCCTGAGCGAACCGCACTGGACGTCGGACGTTGGACACCCAGTACTCGGCATCCAACGCGGGCGTCCCGTCGACCACCGTGGAGAACATCGGGATCTTCAGGTGACCCGGGGCGCCCCCGGCCAACACCGCCGCCAACTCCGAACGCATTGCTCCCAGAACGGGTTCCATCAGCGCGGTGTGGGAGGCGACCTCCATGTTGACCCGGCGGGCGAAAATATCGGCCGCGGTCTGATCGGCGATCAGCGACTCCACCTGCTCCGGTGGGCCGGCCACCACGGTCTGCCCCGGCGACAGATACCCTGCCACCTCCACACCGGGATACCCGGCCAGGATCGCCCCGGTTGCCTGGGCGTCGGCGCCGAGCAGCGCCACCGCACCCTGACCGGCCAACTGCCCCATCAACCGCGACCGAATCGCGATCACCTTCAACCCGTCGGCCACGCTCAGCGCACCGGCGACCACCGCTGCGGTGACCTCGCCCATCGAATGGCCGACGACCGCGTCGGGGTACACGCCGTAGGAGCGCCAAAGTTCGGTCAGCGCCAACTGCAGGCCCATGATCACCGGTTGAACCTGGGCATCCCCCGACACCGGCTCGCCACCGGCGATGACATCCCGCAACGAGAACCCGACCTGCTCGACGAACACCGGCTCCAACTCATCGACCGCCGCCGAAAACGCCGGCTCCTCAGCCAACAACCGCCGACCCATCCCCGCCCACTGCGAACCCTGCCCCGAAAACACGAACACCGTGCCCCCACGACACGAACCCTCATGCACCCCAACAACACCCGG
>JAHBAP020000301.1 GCA_018500005.2 Mycobacterium sp.
GTCGTGCGGGTGTCGGGGTCGACATCGGCCGGCAGATGGTCCATGAAGTCCCGGATCACCGTGACGTGTTCGGTGCCGATCTCCCCGCGCGCCTGCGCCGCCGCGGTTCCCGGTAGCTGCGGTTCCAGCGGCTCGCCGGTGACCGCGCGCCGCGGTCCGAGTTGGGCGGCCTCGGCGAGCCGTCGTCCGGCCTCGGCTCCGCTGATCCCCAGCCGCTGGGACAGCACCGCCCGCCACGATTTGGCGCCCATCTGTTTGGCGTCGCACTGCCGCTGCAGATGAACCAGCAATGCATTCTCCCGGGCCGGCTGGCGACGACGGTGTTTCTCGAGTCGGTCGAGGACGGTCAGTGCCGACCCCGGACCGAGCGGGTGAACAGGCAGCGAGGCCAGCTTGTCCCATGCCGCCTCGAGATCGTCGAGCGCCGCCATCATCGTCTCGACTTCAGGGGTGGGAAGCTCCATAAATCGAACACTAGTTCGATACTCCGACAAAAATCCGTCCCCGATTATGAATTTGCGGTGTTTCGCATAATCATGCAGAATCATGCGCGTGACATCAGTGGCGGTAGCCGGTGCCAGCGGATATGCGGGTGGGGAGATCCTGCGGCTGCTGCTCGGCCATCCGCGGTATGCGGACGGCTCGCTGACCATCGGGGCGCTCACCGCCGCGGCCAGCGCCGGAACGGCACTTGGCGGGCATCACCCGCATCTGCTTCCGCTGAGCGATCGTGTCTTGGCGTCCACCGACGTCGAGACGCTGGCCGGTCACGATGTCGTGTTCCTGGCGCTGCCGCACGGCAATTCCGCGGCGCTGGCCGAACAACTCGGCCCGGAAACCGTCGTCATCGATTGCGGGGCCGACTTCAGGTTGGCCGACGCCGCAGACTGGGAGAAGTTCTACGGTTCGGCCCACGCCGGCACCTGGCCTTACGGACTGCCCGAACTGCCCGGCGGACGGGACCGGTTGCGCGGGGCCACCCGAATCGCCGTTCCGGGCTGTTATCCCACCGCCGCGCTACTGGCGCTGATTCCCGCCGTCGCCGCCGGGCTGGTCGAACCGGCGGTCACCGTGGTGGCGGTCAGCGGCACCTCCGGAGCCGGCCGGGCCGCCAAGGTGGACCTGCTGGCCTCCGAGGTCATCGGATCGGCCCGCGCCTACAACATCGCCGGTGTGCACCGGCACACCCCCGAGATCGCGCAGGGTCTGCGGGCGGTCACCGACGCACCGGTGACGGTGTCGTTCACCCCCGTGCTCATCCCGACCGCCCGTGGCATCCTGGCGACCTGCACGGCGCGCACCGCGGCGTCGCTGCCGCAGATCCGGGCTGCCTACGAGAAGGCCTACGGCGCAGAGCCTTTCATTCATCTGCTGCCCGAGGGCAGGCTGCCGCAGACCGGTTCGGTCATCGGCTGTAATGCCGCCCAGCTGGCGGTGGCGGTGGACGCGGACGCGGGCGTGATGGTGGCGGTCTGCGCCATCGACAATCTGGTGAAGGGAACTGCGGGTGCGGCGGTGCAGTCGATGAACCTGGCGCTGGGCTGGCCTGAGACCGAGGGCCTCTCGATCGTGGGACTGGCGCCGTGAGTTCGACGCGGCTCGTCCGCGATCAGGGCGTCACCGCGGCGGCGGGTTTCCGGGCCGCCGGAATCGCCGCGGGCATCAAGAGATCCGGCGCACCCGATCTGGCCCTGGTGTTCAACGAGGGGCCCGACTACTCGGCGGCCGGGGTGTTCACCCGCAACCAGGTCAAGGCCGCCCCGGTGCTGTGGACCAGCCAGGCGATCACCACCGGCCGGCTGCGGGCGGTGCTGCTGAACTCCGGCGGCGCCAACGCCTGCACCGGTCCGGGCGGCTTCCAGGACACCCATACCACCGCCGAGGCCGTCGCCGCGACGCTGTCCAACTGGGGTACCCAGACCGGGCCTATCGAGGTCGCGGTGTGTTCCACCGGCCTCATCGGCGACCGCCTCCCGATGGACAAGCTGCTGGCCGGTGTCACCGAGATCGTCCACGAGATCCACGCCGGACTGCTCGGCGGCGACGACGCGGCCCGGGCCATCATGACCACCGACACCGTCCCCAAACAGGTTGCGCTGCATCACTCCCCGGCATCGGGGGAGAACTGGACCATCGGCGGCATGGCGAAGGGGGCCGGTATGCTGGCGCCCTCGCGGGCCACCATGCTGGTGGTGCTGACCACCGGCGCGGTCGCCGAGCCGGCGGCGCTGAACGCCGCGCTGCGCAAGGCTGCTGCACGCACCTTCGCCCGCCTCGACGTCGACGGAAGTTCCTCCACCAACGACACCGTCCTGCTGCTGGCCTCCGGCGCCAGCGAGATCCGGCCCAGCCAGGACCACCTCGAGGACGCGGTGTTGCGGGTCTGCGAGGACCTGTGCGCGCAGATGCAGGCCGATGCCGAAGGCGTCACCAAGCGGGTGCTGGTCACCGTGACCGGTGCGCCGAGCGAGGACGACGCGGTGACCGCGGCCCGGCTGGTGGCCCGCGACAGCCTGGTCAAAACCGCGATGTTCGGCTCCGACCCGAACTGGGGCCGGGTTCTGGCAGCGGTGGGCATGGTTCCCTTCACCATCGACCCGGATCGGATCACGGTGTCCTTCAACGGATTCCCAGTGTGTATCGATGGTGCCGGTGCGCCCGGTGCCCGCGAGGTCGACCTGTCCGGTCCGGACATCCACGTCACCATCGACCTCAAGCTCGGCGACGGCACGGCCACCATCCGCACCACCGACCTCTCGCACGCCTATGTGGAAGAGAATTCGGCGTACAGCTCATGACGACCCGCGGTCTGCCCACCGGAACCAAAGCCGCGGTGCTTGCCGAGGCGCTGCCCTGGCTCAAAGCCCTCAACGACAAGATCGTCGTGGTGAAGTACGGCGGCAACGCCATGACCGACGAGGTACTGAAAGCTGCTTTCGCCGCCGACATGGTGTTCCTGCGCAACTGCGGTGTGCATCCGGTCGTGGTGCACGGCGGCGGCCCGCAGATCAGCGCCATGCTCAAAAAACTCGGTATCCCAGGCGAATTCAAGGGCGGCTTCCGGGTCACCACACCCGAGGTGCTCGATGTCGCGCGGATGGTGCTGTT
Organism: Mycobacterium sp.; assembly: GCA_018500005.2. Lineage (GTDB taxonomy): Bacteria > Actinomycetota > Actinomycetes > Mycobacteriales > Mycobacteriaceae > Mycobacterium. Next base: position 3,109 of record JAHBAP020000301.1, read on the forward strand.
CGGCCAGGTCGGCCGGGAACTGGTCAACCTGATCAACGCCCACGGCCCGTACGCGGTCGGTATCACCGGCGAGGACGCCCAACTCTTCACCGCCGTGCGGCGCAGCGTCACCGTCGACGGCGTGGACACCGATATCGGACTGGTCGGCGACGTCGAGCAGGTCAACACCGACGCCGTACGCGATCTCATTGCGGCAGGCCGCATCCCGGTGGTCTCCACCATCGCCCCGGACGCCGACGGGGTGGTCTACAACATCAACGCCGACACCGCCGCGGCTGCACTCGCCGAAGCCTTGGGCGCCGAGAAGCTGCTGATGCTCACTGACGTCGAGGGCCTCTACACCCGCTGGCCCGACCGCGATTCGTTGGTCAGCGAGATCGACACCGTCGCCCTCGCGGAGGTGCTGCCGACCCTCGAAGAGGGCATGGTTCCCAAGATCGAGGCCTGCCTGCGGGCGGTGACGGCCGGGGTGCCCAGCGCCCACGTCATCGACGGCCGCGTCGAGCATTGCGTGCTGGTGGAATTGTTCACCGACGAGGGCACCGGCACCAAGGTGACGCCATGACCACGCTCGCCGAACGTTGGCAGGCGGTCATGATGGACAACTACGGCACCCCGCCGCTGGCACTGGCCTCCGGCGACGGCGCGGTGGTCACCGACACCGACGGCAAGACCTACCTCGACCTGCTGGCCGGTATCGCGGTCAACGTCCTGGGTCACCGCCATCCCGCCGTCGCCGAGGCGGTCA
>JAHBAP020000575.1 GCA_018500005.2 Mycobacterium sp.
CGCTGGGGCCTCATGCCGTTGCACCGCTCGGGCCGCACCAGCCGGCAGAACGCCGTGGACCGTGCCCTGGACCAGGTGCATGCCCGCGATCTCGGACAGACGCCGGTCGGGGTGATGTCCGGTGGCGAACTTCAACGAGTTCGGATCGCCCAGGCATTAGCCACCGACCCGGTACTGCTGCTGTGCGACGAACCGCTGTTGAACCTCGACCCCGCCAACGCTCGCTTGGTGGCCGGACTGATCGATCAGCGCAGACGGGCGGGGACCGCCGTGCTATTCGTCACTCACGAGGTCAACCCGGTGCTTCCCTACGTCGACCGGGTGCTCTATCTGGTGGGCGGCCGGTTCCGGATCGGCACGGTGGCCGAGGTGATGACCTCCGAGACCCTCTCGGCGCTCTACCAGGCCGATATCCAGGTGGTGCAGGTCGGAGATCGCTCCGGCAAATCCAAATACGTCGTGGTCGGCGAGCATCTCGACCATTCCGGGCACACCCACGGGCACACCCATGAATGACAAGCTCACCCACCTGCTGAACAACCTGTTCGCCTTCGACGTCACCGCCGACCTGCTCAGCCGCGACTTCGTCCAGCAGGCACTGCTCGCCGCAGCCTTGCTGGCACTGGTCGCCGGACTCATCGGCCCGTTCATCGTCATGCGGCAGATGTCCTTCGCCGTCCACGGATCCAGTGAACTATCGCTCACCGGCGCGGCGTTCGCGCTGCTAACCGGAATCAACGTCGGGCTCGGCGCGCTGGTCGGAAGTGCCCTCGCGGCAATACTTTTCGGCGTTCTCGGTCAGCGCGCCCGGGAACGCGACTCGGCGATCGGGGTGGTGATGGCATTCGGGCTCGGCCTTGCGGTGCTGTTCATCCATCTCTATCCCGGCCGTGCCGGGACCAGCTTCGCACTGCTGACCGGCCAGATCGTCGGCGTCGGCTACTCCGGACTGTTGCTGCTAAGCGTGGTGACCGTCCTGGTGATCTCGGTTCTGGCGGTGAGCTACCGGCCGCTGCTGTTCGCTACCGTCGACCCCGAGGTCGCTGCGGCGCGCGGGGTGCCGGTACGTGGACTGGGCATCGTTTTCGCCGCACTGGTCGGTGTCACGGCCGCGCAGGGGGTGCAGATCGTGGGCGCACTGCTGGTGATGTCGCTTCTCATCACGCCGGCCGCAGCGGCCGCCCGGGTCTTCACCTCCCCGGGGTCCACGATCGTCGCATCGGTGGTGTTCGCCGAACTGGCCGCGGTGGGCGGACTGGTGCTCTCGCTGGCACCGGGGGTTCCGGTTTCGGTGTTCGTCACCACCATCTCGTTCGTCATCTACCTCGTGTGCTGGGCGGTCGGACGCCGGCAGGAGGCTTAGTCTGGCAACTGTGGGCCCTCTCCTCTCCCAGGTCGACCTCAATGCCGACCTCGCTGAGGGGTTCGGGGTGTGGGAACTCGGCGACGACGACGCCATGCTCGGCATCGTCACCAGCGCCAATCTGGCCTGCGGGTTTCATGCCGGCAATCCGGTCGGCCTGGCCCGCACCTGCCGCTTGGCGGCCGAACGAGGGGTCCGGATCGGTGCTCAGGTCGGCTACTTCGACCTCGCCGGATTCGGCAGGCGTCAGATCGAGGTGGCGCCGGCCGAGTTGGCCGCCGACGTGATCTACCAGATCGGTGCGCTGCAGGCCCTGGCCCGGGCGGCCGGATCGGACCTCGCCTACGTCAAACCCCATGGCGCCCTCTACAACACCATCGTGGACAGGCGGGAGCAGGCCCGTGCGGTCGCCCAGGCGGTGCACGCCGTGGACCCCGGCCTACCGGTGCTCGGACTGGCGGGTTCGGTGTTCTTCGAGGAGGCCGAGGGACTCGGATTGCGCACCGTCGCCGAGGCATTCGCCGACCGCGCCTACCGCCCGGACGGAAAGCTGCTGCCGCGCAACGAGCCCGGTGCCGTGTTGCACGATCCTGAACAGATAGCGCAACGCGTGTTGACCATGGTGGAAACCGGGACGGTCACCGCCGGCGACGGCACCGTCATCGCCGTCGAAGTGGAATCGATATGCGTGCACGGTGATTCACCGGGGGCTGTCGGCATCGCCACGACGATCCGGGATCGACTGCTGGAGAGCGGCGTGAAACTGGCAGCGTTCAGCTGATGCGCGCCAAGGTCGGACGGCCCGACATCACCAGGTACCGGGATTATTTCCACGTTCCGATCGCCGGACTGGACGCGCCACTGACCGTCACGTGGATGGGTGTGTCGACGCTGCTGGTCGACGACGGATCCTCAGCACTGCTGACCGATGGTTTCTTCTCCCGGCCCAGCCTTCTCGAGGTGGGGCTGCGCAAGCTGACGCCATCCGCCGCCAGGATCGAGGAAGCGCTGGACCGGGCGGGCATCAGACGACTGGCCGCGGTGCTGCCGGTGCACACCCACTATGACCACGCCCTCGACAGCGCGGCGGTCGCCGAACGTACCGGGGCACTGATCGTGGGTGGCGAGTCAGCCGCCAATATAGGCCGGGGACAGGGACTTTCCGAGAACCGCATCGTGGTGGCGACGCCAGGCACGACGCTGACCCTCGGCGCTTTCGACGTGACTCTCATCAATTCCGACCATTGTCCGCCGGACCGGTTTCCGGGGTCCATCGCCGCTCCGGTCGTCCCGCCGGCAAAGGCGTCGGCCTACCGGTGCGGCGAGGCCTGGTCGACATTGGTGGTGCACCGCCCGAGCGGTCGCAGGCTGCTGATCCAGGGCAGTGCCGGATTCGTGCCGGGGGCGTTGGCCGGGCGGCAGGCCGAGGTGGCCTACCTCGGGATCGGACAACTCGGGGTGCAACCAGAGAGATACATCAGGCAGTACTGGAACGAGACGGTCCGGACCGTAGGCGCCAAGCGGGTGGTTCTAATCCACTGGGATGACTTCTTCCGCCCGCTGAGCGCGCCGCTGCGGGCGCTGCCGTACGCCGGCGACGACCTGGATGTGAGTATGCGGGTGTTGACCGCGTTAGCCGAACGCGACGGTGTCGCAATTCATCTGCCGCAGCTGTGGGAGCGATCCGATCCGTGGATCAGCGCTTGATGCGCTCGCCCGAGTCATCTCCGGGTCATCGCCGGCGTTGCCGGGCCACCTCGGCGAGCACCACCCCGGTGGCCACCGCAGCGTTGAGGGACTCGGCAGGCCCGGCCATCGGAATGGACACCACCGCGTCGCAGTTCTGCCGAACCAGCCGCGACAACCCCTTGCCCTCGGACCCGACCACTACGACCAGTGGACCCGACGCGTCGAACTGATCGACGGTGGTGTCGCCCTCGGCATCCAGTCCGACGACCTGCAGACCCGCGTCGGCCCAGTCCTTCAGTGTCCGGTTGAGATTGGTGGCCCGCGCCACCGGGACCCGGGCGGCGGCGCCCGCACTAGTTCGCCAAGCCACCGCGGTCACCGACGCCGAACGACGCTGCGGGATCAGCACACCGTGCCCCGCGAACGCCGCCACCGATCGGATGATCGCCCCGAGGTTGCGCGGGTCGGAGATGTTGTCCAATGCCACCAGCAGCGCTGGCTGCACATCGCTTGTGGCGGCGGCCAGCAGGTCGTCGGGATGTGTGTATGCATAGGGCGGAACCTGAAGTGCGATCCCCTGATGCAACCCGTTGGAGCTCATCCGATCCAGATCGCTGCGGGGTACCTCCAAAATGGCAATACCGCGATCTGCAGCCAGGGTCACCGACTCGGTCAACCGCTCGTCGGCCTCGGTTCCCAGCGCCACGTAGAGCGCGGAGGCCGGGGCGTCGGCCCGGAGACACTCCAGCACCGGATTGCGGCCGAGCACCATCTCGGTCTCGTCGGCAGGCTTGCCGGCCGGCCTTCCAGCAGCCTTGCGGGCCTTGGCCGCAGCCTTGCGCGCAGCCGGGTGCCCCGGGCGCATATGAGCCGGCGGAGTCGCTCCGCGGCCCTCCAGACCACGGCGGCGGTTGCCGCCGGACCCGACCGTCGGGCCCTTCTTGGTGCCTTCTTTGCGGATTGCGCCGCGGCGCTTCGAGTTACCGGCCATTACGCGGAATTCCCATCCAGTAGCGCCCATTGCGGACCATCGGAAGTATCGGTGACCTCGATACCAGCCTCTTTGAGTCGGTCGCGGATGGCGTCCGCTTCGGCCCAGTCCCGGCGCTGGCGGGCGTCGTCACGGCGCCGCAACCCCGCCCCCGCCAGGACATCGACGGCAGCCAAAGCGGCCGCCGTCTCGTCTCGGGACTCCCATCGACCATCGAGGGGGTCGCATCCGAGAATCGCCGTCATAGCCCGGATTTCACCGGCCTTCGCCAGCGCCTTGTCGTGGTCGCCGGCTTCCAGCGCCCGATTTCCCTCGGCCCGTGTGGCATGCACCTCGGCCAGCGCGGCAGGGACGCCCAGGTCGTCGTCGAGTGCCGCGCCGAACTTCTCGGTCCAGGTGGTCGGCGTCACCGCGCCCACCCGGGTTCGGACGCGATGCAGGAACTCCTCGATGCCGGAGTAGGCCCGCGCCGCGTCCTGCAGTGCCGTCTCGGTGAACTCCAGCATGGACCGGTAGTGGGCGCTGCCGAGGTAGTAACGCAGTTCGGCGGGCCGAACCCGTTGCAGGACAGCGGGAATCGCCAGCACGTTGCCCAGCGACTTACTCATCTTTTCGCCGCCCATCGTCACCCAGCCGTTGTGCATCCAGAAGTTGGCGAATCCATCACCGGCAGCCCTGGCCTGGGCGATCTCGTTCTCGTGGTGCGGGAAGACCAGATCCATTCCGCCGCAATGGATGTCGAACTGCGCACCGAGGTACTCATGGGCCATCGCTACGCACTCTGAGTGCCAGCCCGGACGCCCGCGGCCCCACGGCGTGGGCCAGGAAGGCTCCCCGGGCTTGGCGCCCTTCCAGAGCGTGAAGTCGCGCTGGTCACGCTTGCCGGTGCCGGCACCCTCGCCCTGATGGACGTCGTCGATCCGGTGACCGGACAACCGGCCGTACTCCGGAAAGCTCAGGACGTCGAAATAGACGTCGCCGGCGCCGGTGTAGGCGTGGCCGGTGTCGATCAGACGCTCGATGAGGTCGACGATCTGGGTGATGTGCCCCGTGGCCCGCGGTTCGGCTGACGGTGGCAGTACGCCCAATGCGTCATAGGCGGCGGTGAATGCCCGTTCGTGGGTCGCGGCCCACTCCCACCACGGACGACCGGCTTCGGCGGCTTTGGTGAGGATCTTGTCATCGATATCTGTGACGTTGCGGATGAACGCGACATCGAATCCCTTCGCCATCAACCACCGGCGCAGCACATCGAAGGCCACCCCACTGCGCACGTGCCCGATGTGGGGCAGTCCCTGAACGGTGGCGCCGCACAGGTAGATCGAGGCGTGGCCGGGCCGCAACGGTACGAAGTCGCGAACGGCACCGGAGTAGGTGTCGTGCAGGCGCAGGCCGGGGGTGGTCACGACGTGGCAGCTTACCGGGACGCCTGCACGACCAAAGCAGTCGCGACAGCCGCCATTCCCTCACCGCGGCCGGTCAGTCCCAGACCGTCGGTGGTGGTGGCCGACACCGAAACCGGCGCACCGAGCAGATCGGAGAGAACTTTCTGGGCCTCATCGCGCCGCGGCCCCACCTTGGGTCGGTTGGCGATCACCTGAACGGCAGCATTGCCGACGGTGAATCCGGCACCGCTGAGCAGTTCGCGCACGTGGGTCAACATCTGGGCTCCGGTGGCACCGCTCCACTGCGGTTGGTCGACGCCGAAGACTCCGCCGAGGTCGCCGAGTCCGGCGGCCGAGAGCAACGCATCGCACAGGGCGTGCACCGCGACGTCGCCGTCTGAGTGTCCGGAGCAGCCGTCAGCACCCTCGAACCGCAGTCCGAGCAGCCAACACGGCCGGCCGGGCTCGAGGGGATGAACGTCGGTGCCGATACCGACCCGGGGCAGCGTCACTCTCCCAGAACCGCCCGGGCCAACTGAAGATCCAGTGCTGTGGTGATTTTGAAGGCAAGTGGGTCACCTGCCACGGTGTGGACCGGAGTGCCGATGTTCTCCACCAGCGAGGCGTCGTCGGTCACCGCGAACGAACCCGCACGTTGGTAGGCGCGGCGAAGCAGATCCGTCTCGAACCCCTGTGGGGTCTGTACCGCACGCAGGCCGGAGCGCTCGGGGGTGCCCAGCACGACGCCGTTGGCATCGATGGCCTTGATCGTGTCGACGACCGGCAGCACTGGGATGACTGCCCGCATGCCCTCGCTCAGGGCGTGGACCACGCGTTGAATCTGGTCGACCGGCGTCAGTGGTCGGGCAGCATCGTGAACCACGACGAATTCCGGATCACCCGCGGAGTCCAACGCCATTCGGACGGTGTCCTGACGCTGCGGACCGCCCTCGACGACAGTGGCCCGACCGTTCAACAAGGCAGCCGTCTGATCGACCCGATCGCCAGGCACTGCCACCACCACGGCATCGACGACACCGGACGCGAGCAGGCGATCGACTGTCAGTTCCAGCATGGTTCGGCCGCCGAGATCAACGAATGCCTTGGCGACACCTGCACCGAGTCGTTCTCCGCTGCCGGCAGCCGGGACGACAGCGACGGTTCGTGCCACCGTCACCCCTCTGCGCTGTCAATCGTCACAGCGCCTTCAGGAGGCTGCGGCCAGAACCTCGTCGAGGATGGTCGAGGCCTTGGCGTCGTCGGTGTTCTCGGCCAGCGCCAACTCGCCGACGAGGATCTGCCGGGCCTTGGCCAGCATGCGCTTCTCACCGGCCGACAGTCCACGCTCCTGGTCGCGGCGCCAAAGATCGCGAACGACCTCGGCAACCTTGTTGACGTCACCGGATGCGAGCTTCTCGAGATTCGCCTTGTAGCGGCGCGACCAGTTGGTGGGCTCCTCGGTGTGCGGAGCACGCAACACCTGGAAGACCTTGTCCAAGCCTTCCTGGCCGACCACGTCACGGACGCCGACGTACTCGGCATTGTCCGCGGGCACTCGAACGGTCAGATCCCCCTGTGCGACCTTGAGGACGAGGTATTCCTTCTGTTCGCCCTTGATGGTGCGGGTTTCGATCGCTTCGATCAATGCAGCACCGTGGTGTGGATAGACAACGGTGTCTCCGACCTTGAAAATCATCAGATTCGAGCCCCTTTCGCTCTCCAATGTTAGCACGGGCGGCGAAGGCCCGTGGAACAACGGTGCAGGTCAGGGGCACCGCAGCCGGATGCCAGGGGTTGACAACCGCGCAAATGTCTGTATCGCGCCCAAATCGCCGCCCCGATGATCGACGCACACTGCCCGGATAATCGCCCTTGTCTACCGCGCGGCGGTCCGACCTACTACTCTCCATAGTCGAACCGCGGCGGCTTTCGCCGACCGCGTCGCCGAGCAGGAGGCTGCTGTGAACCGCTTGTCTAACCGCCTCGTCGCCGCGTCCGCGGGCCTCGCGGCCTGCGCGCTGGTCCTCACCGGTTGCGGCTCCGGTCAGATCTCCCAGCCCGCCGACCAGCAAGCCGCGGTCAACGGCAGCTCGGCCAATGTGAAGAACATCGCGCTGCGCAACGTCCACATCCTGGCGGCGCAGAGTGGCGACTTCCTGCAGCCGGGCAAGACCGTGCCGCTCGTCTTCGTCGCCGCCAACAACTCACCCGACGTCAACGACAAACTGGTCGGAATCACTTCCGACGTCGGCGCCGTGACACTTTCCGGCGACGGCTCCATCCCGGCCGGTCGCGCCCTGGTGGTATCGGCCAAGAGTGCCACTGAGGCGATGGGTAGCGTCAAGGCGGCAACCGCCGAGGTGGCGCTGAGCAAGCCGATCACCAACGGGCTCACCTACAACTTCACTTTCAACTTCGAGAAGGCGGGGCAGACCACAGTCGCCGTGCCGATCTCGGCCAGCGAGAACGTCCGCTAGTCAGCCAACCACCGCGGGAGCTGACATTGCCCCGCGCGGGGTGACCTGAATTGTCGTAGCCGACGGCTAACGTCCTCGACGTGGTCAAGGCGCGTGCGCAGTATCGCTGCTCGGAATGTCGCCATGTGACGGCGAAGTGGTTAGGCCGCTGTCCCGAATGCGGCACCTGGGGCACCGTCGATGAGGTTGTGGCTCTGCCCACGGTCGGTGGCGCCACTCAGCGCGGAGTGACACCGCTGACGCCCGCAATGCCGATCACGTCGATAGACCCTGACCGGACGCGCCATCATCGGACCGGGGTCAGCGAACTCGACCGGGTATTGGGCGGCGGCGTGGTCCCCGGTTCGGTGACACTGTTGGCCGGAGATCCCGGGGTCGGCAAGTCGACCCTGCTACTCGAGGTTGCACACCGTTGGGCCCAGGGCGGCCGGCGCGCCCTCTACGTCTCCGGCGAGGAGTCCGCCGGCCAGATCCGCATGCGGGCCGAACGCACCGGGTGCGCCCACGACGAGGTCTACCTGGCCGCCGAATCCGACGTTCAGACGGTCCTTGGCCATATCGACGCGGTGAACCCCAGCCTGGTGATCGTGGACTCGGTTCAGACCATGACCGCCGGTGACGCCGATGGAGTGGTCGGCGGAGTCACCCAGGTGCGTGCGGTGACGACAGCCCTGACCGCTCTGGCCAAGTCGACAGGTGTGGCGATCGTTCTGGTCGGGCATGTCACCAAGGATGGGGCGATCGCGGGTCCCCGGTCGCTGGAGCATCTGGTGGACGTGGTCCTGCACTTCGAGGGTGATCGAAATACTCCGCTGCGGATGGTCCGCGGAGTGAAGAATAGATTCGGCGCCGCCGATGAAGTCGGCTGTTTTTTGATGCAGGACAAGGGAATCGAATGCGTAGCCGATCCCTCCGGATTATTTCTCGACCAGCGTGACAACCCGGTGCCTGGGACCGCGGTCACTGTCACCCTGGACGGCAAACGTCCGCTGATCGGCGAGATCCAGGCGCTGCTCACCTCGCCGAACCACGAGCGAGCGCCGCGACGGATCGTGGTCAGCGGAATGGATCAGGCCCGGGTTTCGATGATCACCGCGGTATTGCACAAACGGGCCGGGGTTCCGATCAGCATGCTCGACATCTACCTGTCCACGGTCGGCGGGATGCGGCTCACCGACCCGTCCTGCGACCTGGCGGTGGCGGTGGCGATGGCCTCCGCAGTCGTGGGCCGGCCGCTGCCGTCCACGCTGGTGGTGTTCGGCGAGGTGGGGTTGGCCGGCGATCTTCGGCGGGTGACCGGGATGGACCGCCGGATGGCAGAGGCCGCGCGTCTGGGATTCACCACTGCCGTAGTGCCGGCCGGATGCGGACCACCGCCCCCGGGGTTGCGCACCGTGGAGTCCGCCACCATCAATGACGCGTTGCGGACGGTGCTGTCGATCACGGCGAACCCGGCATCTTCCGTGTACCTGACCGAACGGGGCGAGAACGGCTGGGGACACAATCTGCGCGCAGTGGACGACGACGGGCTGTAGCGCGCGACGGAGTCTGGCCAGCAACGGTTTTCGACGGTTTTCGGGTAGAAGTTCCGGCAACCGATCCGCAGAATGTCAGCCGGCGGGTGCGGGTCCCGGCGGCGGGCCAACCGGAGCAGGCGCCGGTTCGGCGGGCGCAGGCGCCGGTTCGGGCTCGGCAGGCGGGGCCGGCGGCGGGGCGTCGGACAACGTGAACGGGACCGCTGCCGAGCGAAGATTGCCGAGTTGTACGACCAGGTTGTAGGTGCCCGGGCCAATCGGCTCACGGGGCAGCGGACACTGCGGCGCCGACCCCATTCCCGTCCAAGTGACCTCGGTGGTGACCTGTTCACCCGGATTGAAGGTCTTCACCAGGGTCTCGTTCGAGGGTGCGCAGTCGAGGTTTGACCACAGCCGGTTGTTGTCCAGCGAGTAGACGTAGGCCGCCAGTACCGCCGCACCGACGTCACGCTTGCAGGCGACCAGACCAATGTTGGTGACGACCATGGTGAACTTCGGTTGGTCACCGATCACGTACTGCGGGGCGTTGGTCACGCCCTTGATCGCGAGATTGGAATCAGGGCAGTCATCGCCGGCTTGCAACACCGGCGGCGGCGCAACTGCGGAAGTGGGCGTCGGGGTCGGCTCGGCTCCGGCCTCGGCCGGCGGTACGACGGGAGTCTTGTTCTCCGGCTGGGGCATCTGGGTGGTCTGCGACGCAGCGGTGTCCTTGACCGAGTCGGACCGTCCGAAGAGCGCGAAGACAATGCCGGCGACCAGGGCGATTGCCAGCAGTGCGATGCCGAGCGCCAATGCCCGACGCCGCCGGTAGACCTGGGCAGGGAGCGGGCCATGCGGTTCGAGATCCAGCACGATCCCACCGTAAGCCGAGGTCACCGCATGGCGTCCGATCCTGCTCGGCGTGTCGCCTTGTTTGCGGCGGCCCGGTCGCCTATTCGACGTCGGCTTGGCCGATGTCGCCGAGGTGTTCGCGCAATACGATGCGGCCGTCGGCGAGGCGGTAGGTGACACCGACGATGGCCAACTCGCCGATCTTGATCTGTTCTGCGATGGCCGTGGACCGGGCCAGCATCTGAGTTCCGGTCTCTATGACGTGCCGGGTCTCGAACTCGTCCACCCGGGTCAACCCGTCCCGGCGGCCCAGCATGATCGACGGCGCCACCCTCTCAACGACGTCGCGGACGTACCCGCCGGGGACGTCTCCCCCGTCCAGGGCCTGCAGGGTGGCCTTCACCGCGCCGCAACTGTCGTGGCCGAGTACGACGATGAGCGGGACCTTGAGCACCGAGACTGCGTATTCGATGGATCCCAACACCGCCGAGTCGATGACGTGTCCGGCGGTGCGGACCACGAACATGTCGCCGAGGCCTTGATCGAAGATGATCTCGGCGGCCACGCGACTGTCCGCGCATCCGAACACCACAGCCGTCGGGCGCTGGGTTTCAGCGAGCCCGGCCCGGTGCTCGATGCTTTGGCTGGGATGCTCCGGGCAACCAGCGACGAATCGCTCGTTACCCTCCTTGAGTGCCATCCACGCTTGCGCTGGGCTGGTGTTCGCCATGGCCCGTATTCTGCCCTGCCGCAACGGAGCGACGATGAGTATCCCGGCCGAGGCCGTCGTGAGCTGGTACGAGCGGTACCGTCGGGATCTCCCGTGGCGGGGGCCCGGGGTGACGGCCTGGCAGATCCTGGTCAGCGAGTTCATGCTGCAGCAGACCCCGGTGGCCCGGGTCGCACCCATCTGGGTGGACTGGGTGCAGCGCTGGCCCACCCCGTCGGCAACCGCCGACGCCGGAGCCGCCGCGGTATTGCGGGCCTGGGGCAAGCTGGGCTATCCGCGGCGGGCCAAGAGACTGCACGAATGCGCTGCGGTGATCGCTGCCGAGCACGCAGACATGGTGCCCAATGACGTCGAAACGCTTCTGGGATTGCCCGGCGTCGGCGCCTACACGGCACGGGCGGTGGCCTGCTTCGCCTACGGCGCGCGGGTGCCCGTGGTGGACACCAATGTGCGGCGGGTGGTTGCCCGCGCGGTCCACGGTCTGGCCGATGCGGGCTCTCCCTCGACGGCCCGCGATCACGCCGACGTAGCGGCGTTGCTACCCGAAGGCGATGCGGCGCCGGTGTTTTCGGCAGGTCTGATGGAACTCGGTGCGACGATCTGCACCGCCCGCTCGCCCAAGTGCGGGATCTGCCCGCTGACCGTTTGTGCCTGGCGGGAAGC
>JAHBAP020000458.1 GCA_018500005.2 Mycobacterium sp.
CCGAACTGCTCAGCGACAGCAGTCTGTGGAGTGCCGTGGACGGCACCCTGTCGGCTGCGGTGATCAACCTGACCACCAATCCGGTAGCCCTGGCCGGGCTCGAGGACGCCGTGTCCCGCCAGGTCCAGATAGCGCTGGGCGAACCCCTGGGCAGTGTGGTCGGCCCCCAGATCGGTGCCGCCGTCGCGCAGTTGGTGAGCAATCCGGCCGTCGTGCCCGCGCTGCTGGGTGTTGTCGACACCTTGTTCGCCGACTTCTTCGGCACCAACGGTGTGGTGGGCGCCTTCTCGGCGGCGGCAAGCGAGTTCGCGCTGGTGCTGGTGACCGGTGGTAGCCGGCCGGAGGCGGAGGCCGCGGCCCGGCAGATCCTGAAGGACAGCGCCGCGGTTGCCACCGGGGTGGATGCGTCGGTGACCGCCGCGGTGGCCGAGCTGCTTGGTGACGCCCAGCTGTGGGGTGCGGTGGATCAGACGGTGTCCTCGCTGGCGGTGACGCTGCTCGGTGACGTCGCGGTTCAGCAGGCACTGCACGACCGGGTGGCCGAGGCGGTGGAACTGCGGATCACCGGTGATCTGGGGGTGTTCGTTGGTGACCAGTTGGGCAACCTGGTGGTGGCTCTGGTGACCAATCCGGTGATCCAGACCGGGCTGCTGGGTGTGTTTGACACGTTGGTCAGTGATTTCTGGACCACCCCGGGTGTGGTGACTGCGTTCTCCGAGGCGGCCGGCGCGTTGGCGTACGGCGCACTGACCGGGGATCCCGCTGCGACGCCGGAGAAGGTCAGGGCGGACTTGCAGGCCGACCCGGCCGTTCAGGCGGGGGTGCAACGCTCGGTCGGTGCGGCGGTGACCGAACTTCTCAGCGACAGCAGTCTGTGGAGCGCGGTGGGCGGCACTTTGTCGGCGGCGGTGATCAACCTGACCAGCAATCCGGTGGTGCTCGACGCACTCGGGAATGCCGTGTCTACGCAGGTCCAGATAGCGTTGGGTGAGCCTCTGGGCAGTGTGGTCGGTCCCCAGATCGGCGCCGCCGTCGTGCAGTTGGTAAGTAATCCGGCCGTCGTGCCCGCGCTGCTGGGCCTGGTGGACACCCTGTTCGCCGACTTCTTCGGCGCGCCGGGGGTCGTGGACTCGTTCTCGACGGCGGCCAGCCAGCTCGCGCTGGTGCTGCTGACCGGTGGTTCCCTCGCGGAGGCGGAGAAGGCCGCCCGGCAGATCCTGAAGGCCAGCCCCGCGGTCGATGACGGCGTCGATGTGGCGGTCACCGGGGCGGTGGCCGAGCTCCTCAGCGATCAGCCGCTGTGGGCCGCGGTGGACCAGACGGTGTCCTCGCTGCTCGTCACCCTGCTCGGCGATGTCGAGGTTCAGACGGCGCTGGGGGCGGCGGTGGCCGGGCTCGTGGAGGACAAGATCCCCGGTGAGTTGGGTCAGGTCGTCGGTGCGGCGGTTGGGGATGCGGTGGTGTCTCTGGTGACCAACACCGACGTGCAGGCCGGGGTGTATGGCGTGGTTGACACCTTGTTCGTCGATTTCTGGACTTCGCCCGGTGTGGTGACGGCGTTCTCCGAGGCGGCCGGCGCGTTGGCCAAGGGCGCACTGACCGGGGACCCGGACGCGATGAAGAACGTCAAGGAGGCCCTGCAGAGCAATCCCGACGTGGACGGGGCGGTGGATGTGTCGGTCACCGCGGCGGTGTCGGAACTGCTCAGCGACACCGCATTGTGGGCCGCTCTGAACACAACGCTGTCATCGCTGGTGGGCGGGTTGCTCACCAATCCGGTGGTCGACAACGCGCTGTATCAGGCAGTCGACTTCATCGTCGAGGGTTCCATCGATGGCCCGTTGGGGCAGGTGGTCGGCGCCCAGGTGGCGACGGCAGTGGTGGCCCTGGTGACCAACTCCGCCGTCGAGGTCGGACTGCGCAACGCGGTCGACACACTGTTCAGCGACTTCTTCGGCGCCGAGGGTGTGATCGACGCGGTCGCCGGTGCGGCCGGGTACGTGGCCAAGACCGTGTTCACCGGAGATCCCTTCAAAGACGCGCTCGCGACCGCCAAGGAAGAGTTGCAGGCGAACGGCTACGTCGACTCGGCGGTGCAGGCCGCCGCCGGCGGTGCGGTGACCGAGTTGCTCAGCGATCGCGCGCTCTGGGCGGCGCTGGACTCGACGCTGTCGTCATTGGTGGCCGGGTTGCTGGGCGAGCCGCTGGTTCAGCAGACGATCTCGGGCCTGGTGGCGTCGATGGTGGAAGATCAGGTCAAGGGTCCTGCCGGTGCGATCGTGGGCGCCCGGGTCGGTGCCGCGGTGGTATCGCTGCTGACCAATCCGGCGATCCAGACCGGCGTCCGTTCGCTCGTCGACACGTTGGCCACCGATTTCTTCGGGTCCCCGGGCGTGATCGACGCGTTCGGTGTCGCGGCCGGCGACCTGGCCTTGGTGGCGTTCGTCGGCGGTGATCTCCAGGCCGAGTTGCCGACGGTCATTCAGGCCTTGCGCACCGACGCCGATGTGGATGCCGGGGTGGACTTCGCGGTCAGTGCCGGGGTGAGTCAGTTGCTCAGCGACACCGCGCTGTGGGCCGCGCTGGATTCGACGCTGGTGACGTTGGTGTCGGGGTTGGTCAACGATTCGGTGGTCGAGCAGGCCATCTACCAGACGATCTCCTCGAACATCGAAAAGGCCCTCGGCGGCGATCTGGGTGCAGCGGTCGGGCCCCAGGTCGCGATTGCGGTGGTGTCCCTGCTGACCAGCCCCGCGCTCGCCGTTGGGTTGAATGACCTGGTGGACACCTTGTTCACCGACTTCTTCGGTGCGCCGGGTGTGATCCCCGTTCTCTCCGATGCGGCGGGCACGCTCGCCGGCGCGGCGGTGTTCGGGAACCTGGCAGAGGTGCAACCGGATGTCGAGGAAGCGGTGCGGACCAACCCCGACATCGACGGGGCGGTGTACGGGTCGGTCAGTGCCGGGGTGAGCCAGTTGCTCAGCGACGCCGATCTGTGGAGGTCGCTGGACACCATCTTCACGACACTGGTCGGCGGCCTGCTCAGCGAACCGGCGGTTCAGGCTGCGCTGGACACGACGATCTCATCGACGGTTTCCGACCTGATCGGCGGCGATCTGGGTGCGGTGGTGGGTCCGCAGGTCGCCACCGCGGTGATGTCTTTGGTGACCGACCCAGCGATCGGCGGGGCACTGAACACGTTGACCACCGCGCTGTTCTATGACTTCTTCAGCGCCGGGGGTGTGATCCCGGTTCTCTCCGATGCGGCCGGCACGCTCGCCGAGGCCTTCGTCTACGGCAACCTCGACGAGGTGGGCCCGGCTGTCGAGTACACGGTGCGTAACAACCCGAATATCGACTCTGCCGTCGACAACTCGGTCACCAGCGGATTCACGCAGTTCTTCAGCGCGCCCGGGGTGGGTCAGGCGGTGGGCAGCACCGTGACGACACTGGTAACCAACCTGCTCGGTGACACCGTGGTGCAAGACGCGGCCGGGAATGCCGTCGCCGGCCTGGTGACCGGCTATCTGGGTAGCTCTCCGATCGCCGGCCCGGTGGGGCAGGCCGTCGGGGTGGCGGTGGAGCAGTTCCTGGCCACCGCGGGCGTCGCGGCCGACCTCGGTGCGATCCTCGGTGGGTTGATACCGGACTTCCTGGGCCAGAACGGTGTGGACAGCGGGTTGGGGGGCGCACTGGGCACGATGGCCGTCGAGTTGGTCCGCGGTGCGAGTTTGTCGGACGCCGAAAAAGCCGCTCTGGAGGTGTTGAAGGCCAACCCCGACGTCGTTGCGGCGGTGAAGGTCACTATCGCGGATGCGCTGAACGAGGTCGATACCACGATGTTGAGTGATCCCACGATTCAGCAGTCGCTGGGGTTGATCACCACCGATCTGATCGCGTCGCTGGCAGACAACGCGACGGTTCAGACCTATGTGGCCAAGCAGTACGGTGCCGCGGTGGCCGGCCTGCTGACCAACCAGGCGGTGGTCGATGAGATCGCCGACCAACTCGGGTTGGCGGTCACCGAACTGCTGGCCTATCCCGGGGTGAGCACTGCGATCACCGATTCGCTGGATCTGTTCGCCGATGAGGTGATCGACGGGACCAAGCAGACCGTGGCTTTGGGGGATGCGCTGACATTCCTGCAGACCGCCCCGGCGTTCGTGGCCGGGGTGAACGCGGTGATCCCGAATACGGTGAACACGATCCTGGCCGACCCGGCCGTCCTGGCGGCTGTTGAGGTGCTGGCACAGCAGGAGGCCATTGCCGCGATGCAGTCCTTCGGGATCAAGATCAAGTTCATCGACAACATCGTCGGCAAGATCGCGGCGGGCACGGCCGGGTCGTTCCTGACCCGCCCGGCCGGGATCGGGGCGATCGACGGACTGGCGGTGAACCTGGTTCTGGGTATGCCGGTCAGCCAGGTGGCGAGCTACCTCGGCCATGAGGTCGTCTACGAGCCGAAGGTTCGGTATGCGCTGAGCTTCTCGATCGGGCAGGGGATCGGTTCGCTGTTCGGGGACAACATCATCGGCCGCCTGATCGGCACGGTGGCCGGGGTGCCGATCGCGATCACCCTTGACATCACGACCGGAATCGAGCGGTTCTACGAATGGTTGTCCTCGGGGTGGGCGACCTCGCCGGACTACAACCCGGGAGCGGCCGCGTCGTTGCCGAACAGCAGCCATTATTTCCAGCCGGTTCCGGCGGCGACCGATCTGTATGTGATGAACGCGGTTGTGCTGGACCGCAGCAACGCATCGGCGGTCAGGGATGCCATCGCCGGTGACGGGCGGTTCACCCTGACCGGCCTGACCGTCAACGACCCCGACGGTAACCAGCCGGGCTCGTTGGACGTCATGATGGCCGTGGAAGCCGCCGAACAGCAGGACGGGGACAGCCCGCTGGCCCTGGTGGCGTTCCGGTTCCCGCTGGACCGGCTGATCCCCGCCGCCGAGACCGCCGCCGCACCCCTGCCCGACACCGTCACCGCAGAGCGGGTTTCATAGCCGAAGAGTCTAGAAACAGGCGCTCGCCGCCCCGCGTTAGCTGCCATTCCAGCAACGCGGGACGGTGAGTTGCTCCGCCTGGCTGCAACGTGTGCGAGTGCGTTGAACAGTTCCGATCCCTGGACTGCGACGTCTTTCCGCCGGGTTCCAGCAAAACCGACTGCGACGTCAAAAAGATGTGGTAAACCCTCAGGGACGCTTGCGCTCAGCCAGTGTCGATCAAGCTATTCCAGGGAGGGCTCAATTCATGTGCGCAGAGAACTTTGGCCGGTCGGACAAGAATCCTGCGCAGATGCCGCCGCGCTCGATCCACTCGGTGGGCCGGGTGGGGGCGCTGGCCGTCGCCCTGGGTATTGGTGGAGCGCTGCTCGGGTTCACCCCGGTAGCCGCGGCTGACAACGGGGACCCGGCCGGGCCGGGTCAGGACTCGGGGCGTTCATCGGACTCAACGCACCGCAGGGGCGGGTCGCCGACTGCTTCTAACACCGGGGCTTCTAACATCCCGGAGTCGACCGCCGAAGCTCCGGCGACCAACTCCCGGAGCGGTCGCTCCGGCCGGTCCGGACGCGGGTCCGGTGATGCCGAGTCCGACCGCGCCGTTGAGCCCACGCAGGCCCGCAACACGAACGTTCCTGCCCCCGCGGTGACGCGGGCTCCGGCGGCGGCGGTAGATCCGGCCCCGGCGATCGAGTCTGATATCGCGCCGGCCGTCGTCGAGGAGGCGGCGGCGGTCGCGGTAGAGCCGACGATGGGCGATTTCTCGCCGGTGTCCGGTGACGGTTCGGCGGCGGGCGGCGCGATGGTCGCGCCGGCGGAGATCGCCCCGATAGCCGAGGCGGCGCCGGTGATGACGGCGTCGGAAGCCGATGTGCTCTCCGAGGGGGATGCCGATCCGGCTGCTCTGCTGGGCGAGGACGGCAGCGGAGAACCGGGCGCGGAGCCGCTTGCCTGGGCCGCGCTGGCGGTCACCCGCCGGGAGGATCTGGCCGGTGCGACGCCGGAGGTGGCTGCGGCCGCCGAGGTGAGCACCGGGGAACCGGTGGAACCGCTTGCGGCGGCCGCGGGTGACCTGCAGGCAGGCACGTTCAACATCCCCGCGGTACCGAGTGGCTGCGGCACCGCCGTCTGCACAACTCTGGTCACCGCTCGACCGACGCTCATCAAAGACATCGCCAACGCTGTGGTAACCGCCTACGGGGATGCAGCGGGCCAAGCGGGCGGCTGCGGTGGCAGCACATGCCCGGCCAGTCCCGCCAATTACATCGGCGCGTACACGTTCAACGTCATCTATGCACTCATGGGTGCCAGCTTCACCGGCACCCCTCTTCCCAACACCACCGTCGGCTCAACCGTCCAGGCGTTGTTCTCTCAGCCCCAAATCCTGACGTTCGTCTCCGAGACGGTCGTCGCCGGCAACAAGTTCCTATCCAAACTTCCCCAGGACGTCGCCCTGACGGTAGGTAATGCGGTCGGCACCTTCGCACTGAATTCGCTTGGAAACACCACAGTCGCGAACGCCTTCGTCCCATTCCTGCGGGCGCTGAACATCCCTACCGGCACGATCCAAGCAGGGATCTTCGCGTCCGCCGCGAGCAGCAACGTGTTCGCCGCGATTCTGAAGTCCGGCAATCGGCAGATCAGCCCGACCGGCATGCAGAGCGCTCTGGTGACCATGCTCACCACCCCTGGTGTGCAAACCCAAATGGCGGCGGCGGTCACCGCCGCGTTCAACGTGCTGCTGGGCCTCAATACCCAGCCGAGTTGGGTGGGGGAGCCAACGGTCAGCCCCACCGCGCTCGCCGATTATGTCGGCCAACTGGGCGCCAACGCGCTTCTGCCCGAAGACAATCCGAACAATCCGGCTCTCGCCGCCACGATCGGCAGCGCCGTCCAGGCCCTGTTCGGCAATATCGGTGGCACCGTCGCCACCCAGGCGGGGGCCGCCTTCCAGGCCTTCCTCAACGCCCCCGGCCAGAATGTGCCCAACATCCTTTCGACCGCCATCGTCAACGGGTTCGTCGCAGTACTCCAGAAGGGGGCCGAGCAGCCAATCGTTCCGCCGTTCCCCAATCAGCCCCCGCTGCTGCCCTCCCTCGGACCGGCCGCCGGTTACGCCGTCACAGGTTTCGTGAACGCGGTGCTCTCCACTCCCTCGGTCACCCAGGGCCTGGGCCAGTTCATCACCCAGGTGGTCCCCGGGATCCTTGACAACCAGGGCATCCAGGATGAGATCGACACGACGGTGTCCGCCCTGGTCGCGACGCTGGTCGGCGGTGACCTGGGCGACGTCGTGGGCCCCCAGATCGGCGCCGCAGTCGTGACCCTGCTGACCGATCCCACGGTCAGCACGGCATTGACGACGTTCGTCAACACCGCGGTCGGGACTTTCCTCGGCTCCTCCGGGGTTGTCACCCAGTTGGCGAACGCCGCCGGCACCCTGGCCACCGCCCAACTCGAAGGCACCCTGGCAGATGTCAAGCCGCAGGTGGAGGCGGCTCTGCGGGCGAGCACCGACATCCAGAACGGGGTGAACGTCGGCGTCACGGCAGCGACGGCCGGCTTGCTCGGCAATACGGCGCTGTGGGCAGACGTCGATTCGACCCTGTCGGCGCTGGTCGGCACACTGCTGGGTGACGTCGAGGTTCAGGAGGCCCTGGCCAAGGACGTCGCCGCGATGGTGGAAAAGAAGTACCCGGGCCCGGTCGGGGAGTTCCTGGGCGCTCAGTTGGGCGCGGTGGCGGTGTCCCTTGCGACCAATCCGGTGGTCGAGGCCGGGTTGCACGGTGTGGTGGACACGCTCTTCGTCGATTTCTGGAGCAGCCCCGGTGTGGTGACGGCCTTCTCGGAGGCTGCGGGCGAATTGGCGGCCGCGGCGGTCGCCGGGGATCTGGAGACGGTGGCGCCGGTGGTGGCGGCGTCTCTGCAGGCCAACCCCGACGTTCAGACCGGCGTGGAGGTCTCCCTGGGTGCGGCCATGACCGAGTTCCTCGGCGACACCGCGTTGTGGGCTGCGGTCGACCAGACGCTGTCGGCGGCGGTGATCTCGTTGACCACCGACCCGGTGGTTCTCGCCGGCCTCGACAACGCCGTACAGGGTGCCGTCGAACTGCTGCTCGGCGAGCCCCTCGGAAGCGTGGTCGGCCCCCAGGTCGGGGCGGCGGTGGTGTCCCTGGTGAGCAATCCGGTCGTCTCGAGCGCACTGCTGGGCGTCGTCGACACCCTGTTCTCCGACTTCTTCAGCGCTCCCGGGGTGGTCGACGCGTTCTCGGCGGCGGCCAGCCAATGGGGCCTGGTGCTGCTGACCACGCTCAGCCTCTCGTCCGCGACGAAAGCGGCCCAGGACGAGTTGAAGGCCAGCCCCGCGATCGCCAACGGGGTGGACGTCTCAGTCACTGCCGCGGTGGCAGAGTTCCTCGGCGACACCCAACTGTGGGCCGTCGTCGATCAGACGGTGGCCTCGCTGTTCACCACGATCCTCGGCGACGTCGAGGTTCAGGATGCGCTGGCCACCCAGATCTCCAACATGGTGGCCGCCAAGATCCCCGAGCCCTTGGGCTCGGTGGTCGGTGACGCGGTTGGAGCCGCGGTGGTGTCCCTGGTGACCAACCCGATCATCAGCAACGAAGTGATCGCATTGGTGGATACCGTCTTCAGCGATTTCTGGGGATACCCGGGAGTGGTGACCGCGTTCTCCGAGGCGGCCGGCACGCTGGCCGTCGCCGCGTTGGAGGGTGATCTGGACACGGTGGCGCCGGAGGTGCAGGCCGCCCTTCGGGCCAACCCCGCCGTCGACACTGCGACGCAAGTCGCCGTCGGCGATGCAGTGACGCAGTTGTTGAGCGACACCGCGGTCTGGACGACGGTGGACGCGACGCTCTCGGCCCTGGTGTCCGGGTTGCTCAACGATCCGGTGGTCGAGGATGCGTTGTTCCAGACGGTGTCCTCCACGGTGGAACTGCTCGTTGGCGGTCCGCTGGGTGCCGAGGTCGGTCCCCAGGTCGCCGCCGCGGTGGTATCGCTGGTGACCAACCCGGTCGTCGAAAGCGCGCTGCACGGTGTCGTCGACACCCTGTTCTCCGACTTCTTCAACACCTACGGGGTGATTCCGGCCATCGCCGGTGCGGCCAGCGAACTGGCTTTGGTGGTGGTGACCGGAGGTGACCTCACCGAGGCGATAGCGGCGGCCCAGGCCGAGCTGAAGGCCAGCCCTGCCATCGAGAACGGGGTGGACAACTCGGTCACCGCCGCGGTGGCCGAACTTCTCAGCGATACTGCCCTGTGGGCGGCGGTGGACCAGACGGTGTCCGGACTGGTCGTCACCCTGCTCGGCGACCCGTTGGTTCAGCAGGCACTCGACCAGCAGGTGTCGGCGATGGTGGCGGCGAAGATCCCCGGCCCGCTGGGTGTGGTGGTCGGTGACGCCGTCGGCGCCGCGGTGGTCTCCCTGGCGACCAACCCCATCGTCCAGTCCGCTCTGGGAGCGGTTGTCGACACCCTGTTCACCGACTTCTGGGGTTCCCCGGGCGTGGTGACCGCGTTCTCCGAGGCGGCCGGCACGCTGGCTGTTGCGGCGTTGGTGGGTGACCTGGACACGGTGGCACCGGAGGTGCAGGCGGCGCTGCGGGCCAACCCCGACGTCGACGCGGCGGTGGAGGTGTCCGTCGGCGCCGCGGTGACGGAACTTCTGAGCAACCAAGCTTTGTGGCAGACGGTGGACGCGACCCTGACCGCGTTGGTCGCAGGCCTGGTCAGCGACCCGCAGGTCGAGGATGCGATCTACCAAACGGTGTCCTCCACGGTCGCTCTGCTCGTCGGCGAACCGCTGGGTTCGGTGGTCGGCCCCCAGGTAGCCACCGCGGTGGTGTCGCTGGTGACCAACCCGGTCGTCGGCCAGGCCCTGCACGACGTGGTCGACACGCTGGTCTCTGACTTCTTCGGCGCCCCGGGCGTCGTCGACGCGTTCGCCAGTGCGGCCGGCCAATTCGCCGAGATTCTGGTGACCGGCGGCACGCTGGCGGAGGCGGAGCAGGCGGCCCGGGACGAGTTGAAGGCAAGCCCCGCAGTCGAGAATGGGGTGGACGTCTCGGTGACCGCGGCGGTGGCCGAACTGCTCGGCGACACCGAGTTGTGGGCGGTCGTCGATCAGACGGTGTCCTCGCTGGCGGTCACGCTGCTCGGTGACCAGGCTGTTCAGGATGCCCTGGCCGCTCAGGTCGCAGCGATGGTGGAAGCCAAGATCCAGGGTCCACTGGGGCCCGTCGTCGGTGAGGCGGTAGGGGCAGCAGTGGTGTCCCTGGTGACCAACCCCGCCATCCAGTCCGGAATCGGCGCCGTCGTCGACACCTTGTTCACCGACTTCTGGGGCACCCCCGGCGTGGTCACCGCATTCTCCGAGGCGGCCGGCACGCTGGCGATGGCGGCGTTGGTGGGCGACCTGAGCACGGTGGCACCGGAGGTGCGCGCTTCGCTGCAGGCCAACCCCGATGTCCAAGCCGGAGTGGATGGCTCGGTCACCGCGGCTGTCGCCGAGTTGCTCGGTGACACCGATCTGTGGACCGCAGTGGACACGACGCTGTCTGCGCTGGTGTCCGGCTTGCTGCACAACCCGGACATCGAGGATGCGCTGTATCAGACGGTGTCCTCGACGGTCGCACTACTCGTCGGCGGCCCGTTGGGCCCGGTCGTCGGCGACCAGGTAGCCACCGCGGTGGTGTCCCTGGTCACCAACCCGGCCATCGAGACCGGACTGCACAACTTCGTCGACACCCTGTTCAGCGACTTCCTCGGCGCCCCGGGTGTGATCGACGCGATCGCGGGCACTGCCGGCGGGCTGGCTTTGGTGGCGTTCACCGGCGGTGACGTCGCGGCCGCCCTGAAGGAGGCCGAGCAGGCGTTGCGGACCAACCCCGACATCGACGCCGGGGTGGACATCGCGGTCACTGCCGGGGTCAGCCAGTTGCTCAGTGACACCGCCGTGTGGTCCGCGCTGGACTCGACAATCTCGGCGCTGGTGGCCGGACTGGCCACCGACCCGGAAATCGATGCGGCGCTGTATCAGACGGTCTCCGCGACGGTGAGCTCTCTGATCGGCGGCGAGCTGGGTGCGGCAGTGGGTCCGCAGGTCGCGAACGCGGTGGTCGCCCTGGTGACTGACCCCGCAATCGCGGGCGGACTGCATGCGTTCGTCGATACCTTGTTCAGCGACTTCTTCGGTGCCCCCGGTGTGATCACCGCGCTGTCCGAGGCGGCCGGCACGCTCGCCAGCGCGGCCGTCTACGGCAATCTCGACACGGTGCTGCCCGAGGTCGAGACGGCGGTGCGGACCAACCCCGACATCGATGCGGCGGTGGGCTCGGCTGTGAGCGCGGGCGTGAGCGAGCTGCTCGGTGACACCGCCGTGTGGACCTCGCTGGACTCGATCTTCTCGTCTCTGGTCGGCGGGCTGATCGCTGACCCGGTGGTGCAGCAGGCACTGAATGCGGAGATCTCCGCGACGGTGGCCTCCCTGGTCGGTGGCGAACTGGGAGCGGTGGTGGGTCCGCAGGTCGCGGACGCGGTGGTATCACTCATCACCGACCCGGCTATCGACGGCGCACTGCATTCGTTGGTCGACACTCTGTTCTACGACTTCTTCAGTGCCCCCGGAGTGATCACCACGATTTCCGACGCGGCGGGCACGATCGCCACCGCAATCGTCTACGGGAATGCGGACACGGTGGTGCCGGAGGTCATCGAGTCGGTCCGGACCAGCCCCGATATCGACGCGGGGGTGTACGGGTCCGTCAGCACCGCGTTCACGGCGTTCTTCTCCGATGCCGCGGTGGGTCAAGCCGTGGACAGCACGGTCACGACCTTGGTCACCAACCTGCTGGGCGACTCCGTGGTGCAGGACTCCGCAGGGGCGGCGGTCGCCGCGCTGGTGACCGGATTCATCGGCGATTCCCCGATCGCGGCGCCGGTCGGCCAGGCGGTCGGCGTGGCCGTGGAGCAGTTCCTGGCCACGCCCGGGGTCGCTGCGGCGCTCGGCGCGATCGCAGGGTCGGTGATGCCCGACTTCCTGGGCCAGCCCGGTATTGCCGTCGCGTTGGGCGATGCCCTGGGCGACCTCGCGGTGGCGCTGGTACGCGGTGACGATCTGACGGAGGCGACGCAGATCGCGGTGGACGACCTGAAGTCCAACCCGGAGGTGTTGGCGGCGGTGGAGGCCACCATCGCCGACGCGCTGAACCAGGTCGACACCACGATCCTGAGCGACCCCACCATTCAGCAGTCGCTGGGAGACATCACGACGGAGCTCATCGCCACTCTGGCGGACGACGCGGCGATCCAGGCGTACGTGGCCGAGCAGTACGGTGCCGCGGTGGCCGGCCTGCTGACCAATCAGGCGGTGGTCGACGAGATCTCCACTCAACTCGGATTGGCGGTCACCGAACTGCTGGCTTATCCCGGGGTCAGCACCGCGATCACCGATTCGCTCAACCTGTTCGCCGACGAGTATCTGACCGGAACGAACGAGTTCGTGGCACTGGGCGACGCGCTCGCGTACCTGCAGGCCGATCCGGCGTTCGTGGCCGGGGTGAACGCGGTGATCCCGAACACCGTGAACACGATCCTGGCTGACCCGGCGGTGTTGGATGCGGTCGGCCTACTGGCCAAGGAGGAAGCCATTGCCGCGCTGGCGTCCTTCGGGATCAAGAACAAGTTCCTCGGCAAGATCGCCGGCCAGGTCGCCGAGGGGACGGCGCTGTCGTTCCTGACCAGGCCGGTCGGGCTCGGCGTGATCGACGACCTGGTGGTCAACCTGGTGCTCGGTATGCCGTTGAGCGAGGTGGAAAGCTACCTCGGTCACGAGGTGGTCTACTCGGCGAAGGTCCGCTGGGCGGTCGGGTTCTCCGTCGGCGCGGGGATCGGTTCGCTCTTCGGCGACAACATCGTCGGCCGTCTCATCGGGGTGGCGGCAGGGGTTCCGGTCGTGGTCACTCTTGGGGTCACGACCGCCATCGAGCGCTTCTACGAGTGGCTGTCCTCGGGTTGGGCGGTGTCCCCGGACTACAGCCCGGGAGGGGCGGCGGCCCTGCCGAACGGGAGCCACTACTTCCAGCCGGTCCCGGCGGCGACGGACCTGTACGTGATGAATGCTGTCCTGCTGGATCGCCAAAACGCTCAGGCCGCCGCCGATGCTGTTGCCGGTGATGGCCGGTTCACCCTGACCGGACTGACGGTGACCGAACCCGAGGGTGATCAGCCGGGCTCGCTGGACATCACGCTGAGCGTCGGTGCCGCCGACCAGCAGGAGGGCGAAAACCCGTTGGCCCTCGTCGCGGTCAGCTTCCCGCTGGATCGGCTCGTCTCGCCGGTCGAGGCGCCGACGTACGCTCGCGCCGACGCCGCCACCGTCGAGCGGGTTTCCTAAGCCGGAACCGCGAAGTCCCGGGTCGCCGAACACTCGGCGTCCCGGGACTTCGCGTCTGGTGCCCCCGGCATGATTCGAACATGCGACACCGGCTTTAGGAGAGCCGTGCTCTATCCCCTGAGCTACGAGGGCGGACAGGCTGGCAGCTTACCGCCTGACAGTCCGGGGTCGGTTCAGCGCAGTGCCGCGATGGCTTCGGCGAAGTACCGACCGTGGTAGTCCTGAACGGTGAAATAGGTCAGCCCATAGGTTTCGCGCCGCGCGATCAGGGTATCGGCGATCTGCCGCGGTGATCCGCGCAGAACGCTCGGCATCGCGAGCAGTTCCGCCTCGGAGCGACCCGGGGCGTAAGCCCGGGTGAGGGTGAGATCGGGAATCCCGGATGAGTCGGTGGGAACCGCCGTGATCGCCAGATTCAACTCCAACCCCTCGAAACGGTCCCCGGCAGCCTTGCGCACGAACGCAATTCGCTCCGCGAGTGGATCGGCCGCGGGTGACGGGCCGGCACTGAAACCAATGATGTCGGCCTGCTGTGCGGCCAGGGTCAGTACCCGGTCACCGTTGCCGGCGATCAGCAGTGGGACGTTCGGTGCGACGGTCTTCAGGTGGTCGACCGTGTCGCTCAGATGCGAAACGCGTTGAGCCGGGCTGGGGTACGGGATCCCGGCCGCCTCGAACTCCTCACGCACGTAACCCGTTCCGAGTCCGAGTTCCAGCCGACCGTCGCACAAGAGATCGGTGTCGACGACATCGCGGGCGAGAAGTGCGGGACGGTAGAACGCGGCATTGAGTACGTAAGTGCCGACCCGGATTCCGGGGGCGGCATCGGCGGCGGCCATCATCGCCGGAAACGGTGCGGGGGCACCCAGATGATCGGGAAGGTGTACGACGTCATAACCCAGGTCCGCGAACTCGCGGACCCTCTCGCGCAGCCGCTTCCCGGACTTGATCGAGCGCAATCCGATCCCGAACCGGAACTGCCTGGCCACCGCGTCATGGTATCGGGGCGCCCCAGGTTTGGCGGCGATCGGATTCGGGCATTCCCAGGCATCACCGGAGAAGGAGCTGACCATGAGCGGCCCCAGCTTCGGCGTGGAAGAAGAATTCCTCTTGGTTGATCCGATCACCGGACGTCCCGTTCCACGTGCCTGCGAGACGGCTCGGCGCGCCGCGATGCGTGGCGCGGAACTGCAACTGGAATTCACCACCGCCCAGGTGGAGACGGCGACCGGCAAGGCCGACACCAGTCTTCAACTGCGTCAGGACATTTCGAAGCTGCGTGCATGCGCGGCCGAGTCGGCGCGACGGGCCGGTGCGATCCTGCTTGCGGTGGCACTCCCGCCGGCACTGGACGAGCCGATCGCTTTGACCGACTCCCCGCGCTACCGTCGGATGGGCGAGCATCTGGGGGCGCTGTGTGCCGACCGGGGAAACTGCGGGTGCCACGTTCACGTCGAGGTCCCCAGCCGGGATGCCGCGATCGCGGTGAGTAATTGGCTGCGCCCGTGGCTGCCGGTCATGCTCGCGTTGACGGCCAACTCGGCGATCTACCGCGACGTCGACACCCGGTACGCCAGTTGGCGTCACATGCTGTGGAGTCGCTGGCCCAGTGCCGGTCCGCCGCCGTATTTCGACTCTGTCGCAGACTACGACCGGACGGTGGCGATGCTGTTCGACAGCGGGGCGATCCTCGACGAGGCGATGATCTATTGGTACGTCCGGCCGTCGGTGCGATTCCCGACCGTCGAGATTCGTGTCGCCGACGTTCCGGCCACCGCCGCCGAAACCGTCTTGTACGCAACGCTCGTCCGCGCGGCGGTGGTGACAGCTTTGGCTTCCTACGAACGCGGTGAGCCGGCGCCGAACGTTCCGGACCATGTAATTGCTGCGGCCTGCTGGAAAGCGGCGCACGATGGGCTGGGCGGGGAGTTGATCGACGTTCTGGAATCCGCGCGATCGCAGCCCGCCACCCGCATCCTCAAGCAATGGTTGCGGGTACTGGGTCCCGCCCTGGAGGCGACCGATGACATCGGCTGGGTGTGCCCGGAATTACGACGGGTGCTGCTCGAAGGCAACGGTGCTGCCCGTCAGGAGCAGGTGTGGGGCAGACGCAACAACGTCATGGACGTGATCACCGACGCCGCGGCCGCGACGATCAGATGAGCGGCAACTCCGCGATGACCTTCCCGGTAGGCTGCGTCGACCCGGCACCGGGTTCCACGGTGAACGCCAATTTCGTTGACGGCCCGAGGTTCTCCAGCACCGCGGTGGTCGACGGTGCGACCGCCTCGGCGTCCATCGTGCCCGCCGACGAAGCGCCGGAAGGGCTGACCAGCCACATCTGGTAGACCGTTCCCGGCGACGGCGGAGGAACGTCGTTCATCACCAGCACCCCGGCGTTGCGGTCCCGGGAGAACACCACGGTGGCGGTGCCGCCGGCCGGGATGGCGCCCGAGACGGTGTGGACGTCGGGAGCGGAGAAAACCTGCTGGGCGGTGGACTGTGGCGGCGGCGGGGGGGGCCGCACTGCC
>JAHBAP020000175.1 GCA_018500005.2 Mycobacterium sp.
AGATGTGTATAAGAGACAGGCTTGCCACCGAGGCCTACCGGCTGCTGATGGAAATCCTCGGACCTTCGGCGACGCTGCGACAGGACTCCCGGGGCGCGCTCCTGCGCGGCCGGGTTGAGCGGATGCACCGAGCCGCGCTGATCCTGACCTTCGGCGGCGGGACCAACGAGGTACAACGAGACATCATCGGCATGGCGGCCCTCGGCCTCCCCAGGAACCGTTAGCCTTCCCCGGAACCGTTGAGAGGCGATCCTTCATGGACTTCACCAGAACAGAAGCGGCACAGGACCTTTCCGGATTGGTCGGCACCATCGTCGGATCGGTGTGCACACCCGAGCACCAGCGAAACCTGGACGGCCTGGAACAGCGGTTCGACAAGACGTTGTGGCGCAAGCTCATCGACGCCGACATCCTCTCCACCGCGGCACCGGAGTCCGTCGGGGGCGGCGGGTTCAGCGCCCTCGAACAATCCGCCATCCTGACGGCCCTCGGCCGCCAACTGGCCGCAGTGCCCTACCTCGAATCCGTGGTGCTCGGCGCGGGCGCACTGGCACGGTTCGCCCCGCCGGAGTTGCAGCGGGAGTGGGCGGTGCCGGCGGTGGCGGGTGAGAAGGTCCTGACTGCCGCACTCGACGGCGAGTTGGGACAAGGTCCGGTACAGGCGACCGCCGCTGGTCCGGGATTCCGGCTGACCGGTAGCCGCACCCAGGTTCCATTCGGCCCGGTGGCCGCCGCGTTCCTGGTCCCAGCCGAAACGGACTCGGGCGTCAAAGTTTTTCTGGTGCGCAGCGAAGACGCCGGCGTGACGGTGACGGCCCTGGAGACCACCGGACTCAACAGTTGCGCCGAACTCGATCTGGCCGGCGTGGAAGTGGGCGCGGACCGGGTTGTCGGTGATGCCGATGCGCTGGCCTGGCTGAATACCCGGCGGGCGGTGGGCCTGAGCGCCTACCAGCTCGGGGTCCTCGAACGCGCCCTGGAGCTGACCGCCGAATACGCCCGCAGTCGCGAACAGTTCGACCGTCCAATCGGTAGCTTCCAAGCGGTCTCGCAGCGACTGGCCGACGACTACATCGATATCAAAGGTCTGCGGCTGACCTGCGAGCAAGCCGCCTGGCGACTCTCGGAGGGTCTGCCCGCCGACATCGAGGTGGCCACCGCCGCGTTCTGGGCCGCCGAGGCCGGCCATCGGGTGGCGCACACCACGGTGCACGTTCACGGCGGCGTCGGCATCGACATGGACCACCCGGTGCACCGCTACTTCATCACCGCCAAGCAGACCGAGTTCGCGCTGGGCGGGGCGACCGCCCATCTGCGGACCATCGGCCGCGATCTGGCCGATACACCCGCCTGACTCCGGGAGCCTCGTGCTGCCCACCCTCACCCAGCTGCTGCAGCCACTTGCCGAAGTTGACGACCGCGGGATCTGCGGCGATGACGGCTCCTATTCGAGTTGGCGCCAACACATTCAGGACGGTGCCGACCTGGCCGCACTGCTGCGCGCCCGACTCGACCCCAACCGGCCACCGCACGTCGGGGTGCTGCTCGGCAACACCCCGCAGTTCTCCGGACTGCTGGTCGCCGCCGCGTTGGGCCGGGTGGTGCTGGTCGGTTTGAACCCCACCCGGCGGGGTGCGGCCCTGCTGCGGGACGCCAGCCACGCCGACTGCCAATTCGTCCTCACCGAACAGCCCTACGGCACCGACTTCCCTGCCGACGGGATACCCGCCCTGGACATGTACGGCGCAGCATGGTCGGAGGAGATCGCGGAATTCGCCGGTTCCCCGATTACCTTCCCCGACAGCGTCCCCGACGATCTGCTCATGCTGATCTTCACCTCCGGCACCAGCGGTGACCCCAAAGCGGTCCGGTGCACCCACGAGAAGGTGGCCGGCCCGGGAGTGATGCTGGCTCAGCGTTTCGGACTGGGGTCCTCCGACGTGTTCTACCTGTCGATGCCGCTGTTCCACTCCAATGCGGTGATGGCCGGGTGGGCGCCCGCCGTCGCCGCACAGGGGTCAATTGCGTTGCGCCGCAGGTTCTCCGCATCCGGCTTCATTGACGATGTCCGGCGGTTCGGCGCGACCTACGCCAATTACGTGGGCAAGCCGATGTCCTACATTCTGGCCACCCCGGAGCGGCCCGACGACGCCGAGAATCCGTTACGGATCATGTACGGCAACGAGGCTGCGCCGCGGGACATCGTCCGGTTCGCCGAACGCTTCGCCGTCACCGTCGTCGACGGTTTCGGGTCCAGCGAGGGTGGGGTTTCCATCGCCCGCACCCGGGAGACCCCGGAGGGTTCGCTCGGGCCGCTTCCCGAGGACTTGGCCGTTCTGGACGTCGACACCGGACAGCGTTGTTCTCCCGGGGTGGTCGGTGAACTGGTGAACGTGAACGGTCCCGGCCAGTTCCGCGGCTACTACAAAGATCCGGACGCAGAGGCAGAACGGATGGCCGGTGGCGTCTACCACAGCGGCGATCTCGCCTACCTCGACGACGCCGGATTCGTATATTTCGCCGGACGACTGGGCGATTGGATGCGCGTCGACGGAGAGAACCTCGGCACGGCCCCGATCGAGCGGATACTCATGCGCTACCCCGGCGTCGTCGAAGTCGCCGTATACGGGATACCCGATCCGGAGGTGGGAGACCGGGTGATGGCGGCCGTGGTGCTGGCCAAGGGCGTTTCGTTCGATGCGCCGGCCTTCCGCCGGTTCCTCTCCGACCAGTCCGACCTGGGTCCCAAGCAATGGCCTTCGTTCGTCCGGGTGGCCGGTTCGCTGCCAAAGACCGCGACTTTCAAGGTGCTCAAGCGCAGGCTTTCCGAGCAGGCGCTCGACTGCCGGGACCCGGTGTTCGAGGTTTAGCCCGCCAGCGGTGGCATGGCTGCTTCGATCAGGTGTGGACCGGCCTCGGCGAAGGCCCAGCGTAACGCTTCGGCGAGTTCCTCTGCGGTGGCGGCCTTTCGGGCCGGAACCCCCATACCCTCAGCGATTTTCACGAAATCCATTGTCGGAGAGGTGAGATCCAGGAGCGATGCCGCTTTGGGACCCGTGCGCTGGTCCTGTCCCTGAGCACCGACCCGCTGCAGTTCGATCCGCAGAATGTCATAGGCATGGTTGGCGTAGACCACCGTCGTGATGTCGAGGTTCTCGCGGGCATGCGTCCACAGTGCGGAGATGGTGTACATCGCCGAGCCGTCGGACTCCAGGCACAGCACCGGACGGTCGGGGGCTGCGATGGCCGCCCCGATCGCCACCGGAAGTCCGTATCCGATCGCACCACCGGTCAAGGTCAGCCAGTCATGGGCGGGTGCGCCCGCAGTGCATTGGGGCAACAGAAATCCGGAAGTGTTGGACTCGTCGACCACAATTGCGCGATCCGGCAGCACCGCTCCGATCACCTCCGCGGAGGTCTGCACGTTGAGCGCGCCGGACGGAAGTTGCGGTTGCACGGCGGGCGCCACGTCCGCTTCCACGTCAGGGGCGAGCCGCCCGGCCAGTTCGGCCAGCGCCGTCGCAGCGCCGACCGGTCCGGACAACGTATGGACGGTGCAGCCCTCCGGTACCAGGTCGCTCGGCTTTCCCGGGTATCCGAAGAAACTCACCGGCGATGCGGCTCCGGCAAGGATCAGTTGGGTGGTGCCGTCCAGTTGTGCGGCGGCCGCCTCACCGAAGTAGGCGATCCGTTCGACGGCGGGAATTCCCGCCCCGCGCTCGAGGCGGGTGGGGAACGTCTCGCAGAACAGTGTGGCGCCGAACGCAGTCGCCAGCCTCGCGGCGGCGGCCAGGCCGTCGCCACGGGTGGCGTCACCTCCGATGAGGATTGCTGTGGGCTCGCCGGAATACAGGGCGTTTTCGATGTCTTGCGTGTCGGGGGTGTACGGGTTGCTCTCCAGTGCAACGGGTTCCGCGATTTCGGCCCCATCAGTCCAGGAGACGTCGGCGGGCAGGATGATCGTGGCGATCCGCTGTTCGGAACGCGCGAAACCGATGGCGTCCACCGCGTCGATGGCGACGTCCCCGGTGCTCGTCGTTCGTCGTACCCACCCGGAGACGGTGCCTGCGACCGAGTCGATGTCGGACTCTAGTGGCGCGTCATATTTCTTGTGATAAGTCGCGTGGTCGCCGACCACCACCAGCATCGGCACCCGGGCGCGGCGGGCGTTGTGCAGGTTCGCCAGACCGTTGCCCAGACCGGGACCGAGGTGTAGCAGGACAGCGGCGGGGCGACCGGAGATTCGCGCGTATCCGTCAGCCGCGCCGGTGGCGACGCCCTCGAAAAGTGTTAGCACTCCGCGCATCTCGGGCACGGTGTCCAACGCAGCGACGAAATGCATCTCCGAGGTGCCGGGATTGGCGAAACATACGTTCACCCCGTCGTCGACCATCGTCGTGATGAGTGCCTGAGCGCCGTTCACCGGACTGACTCTAGCCCAATTTCCGGACTCCTCAGCGGCTCATTTCGTTGCGCCGCATCGTCGTCGGGGCTCGTCGCTCACGCCCCGCGAATGCCGTCGAGTCGGCGGGTCGCCGCCTCGAAACCCGACACCAACTCCGCGATGATCTCGGCGGCAGGCCGGATCGCGTTCATCCTGCCGACGATCTGCCCCACCGGCATGGCCACTGCGGTGGGGTCGTGGGACAGGCCCATCCGCTGGTGCGCCTCGGCCACCAGGACGTTCTGCAGTGGCATCGGCAGCGGATCGGGGGCGCCCTCGGCGTCCCAGGCCTCAGTCCACCGACTCTTCAACAGCCGGGCCGGCTTGCCGGAATAGATCCGCCGCCGGACGGTATCCGCTGAGGTGGCGGCGAGCAGTGCCTGCTGGATCACCGACGGGCCCTCGGATCCACGGACCCCGAGGTCGTATTCGGCGGCAGTCAGGAACGCCGACCCCATCCACACCCCCGACGGGCCCAGTGCCAGCGCCGCGGCGACCTGGCGTCCGGTGCCGATCCCTCCGGCGGCCAGCACCGGGGTCTCCCCCACCGCGTCGACCACTTCGGGGACCAGCACCATCGAGGCGATCTCACCGGTGTGCCCGCCGGCTTCGTAGCCCTGCGCGACGACGATGTCGACGCCGTTGTCGGTGTGCCGGCGGGCGTGGCTTGCCGCACCGGCCAACGCGGCGACCGGGACTCCGGCGGCGTGTGCCTGCTCGATGACATCGGACGGAGGCGAACCAAGAGCGTTGGCGATCAGGCTGATTCGATGGCCCCGCCCTTGGTGCCCCAGCGCGATGTCGACATGCGAACGGGCGACCGAGTGCAGCCAGCCGAGTACGCCTTCGTTACCGGTTCCTTCGTCTGGGAGCGGCGGCACCCCGAGGGCCGCGAGGGTCTTGGCGACGAAGTCGCGATGGGTCTGGGGGATGAGCTTGTTGATGTCGACCGTCGTGCCCTCGGCGGGAATCCTGGCCGGCATCACCACATCGACCCCGTAGGGCTTCCCGTCGGTGTTGTCGTCCATCCAGCCCAGGACCCCGTCGAGCTCCTCCGGATCGTTGAACCGCACACAGCCCAGAACTCCCATACCACCGGCTCGGGTGACCGCTGCGGCCACCTTCTCCGACGGGGTGAAGACGAAGATCGGGAACTCGATCCCGAACCGGTCGCAAAGCGCGGTCCGCATCAGTTGGGCCCGTGCTTGGCGTGTACCTCGTCGGCGGGCCGCTGCAGGGTCTGTTCCTTGGCCCACGCATAGTCCGGCTTTCCGGCCGGCGATCGTTTGACTTCGTCGACCAGCCAGAGGCTGCGGGGAACCTTGTAACCGGCGATGTGGCCGCGCACGAACGCATCCAGCACCGCAAGCGTCGGTCGCCTACCTTGCCGCGGAGCGACCACCGCGGCGACATGCTGGCCGAAGCGCTCGTCGGGAACACCGACCACCAGTGCGTCAAACACATCGGGGTGGCCCTTGAGCGCGGCCTCGACCTCCTCGGGGCAGACCTTCTCGCCGCCGGCGTTGGTCGACACCTGTCTCTTATACACATCTCCGAGCCCA
>JAHBAP020000379.1 GCA_018500005.2 Mycobacterium sp.
GACGGCGTCGGGCCCCCGGCGTCGCGGGCCAGCGGGGTGGCCCCCGCTGCGGGGTTGCCCCCGGCGCTGGCGCGGCCGCCCGCCACCCGCCGCGGGTCGGCGCCGAGGTCGACCGCGTGCTCCCGAGCCCACCGG
This sequence comes from Mycobacterium sp., assembly GCA_018500005.2. GTDB lineage: Bacteria > Actinomycetota > Actinomycetes > Mycobacteriales > Mycobacteriaceae > Mycobacterium. The sequence goes on from JAHBAP020000379.1 coordinate 136, forward strand.
TAGGCGGCATAGGCGTCGTCGGCGGCCGCCGGAGCGGGGTGTTCCGGGGCGAGTCTGTAGTCGACGGCCAGCACATGAGTCCCCGCATCCCGGCTGATGAGGCGACAGGCCGAGTCGTGGCTGTCGAGGTCACCGAAAACCCATCCGCCGCCGTGAAAGAAGACCAGCAGCGGTGCCGGGGCGGCTCCGGTCTGCGGCCGGTAGTGCCGGGCCGGGATGGTGCCGGCCGGACCGGGAATCGACACCGGCCTGATCTCGGCGACGCGAACATCTCGCTCGTCGAGGGTTCGGGTCAGCGTGCTGTTGCTGGCCCGGGTTGCGATCGGGTCGTCGTCGACCGCCAGGCCGTCGATACCCGTCGCCTTCTGCGCCGCCAGGAGCATCTGGAGTGAGGGGTCGAGGGTGTTGCCGTCGATGGTGACGGCCCGGCCGCCGGAGAGCAGCCGCTTGGCCACGTCCGGAAGCCGTGGAATCAGCTTCACACCCAGTTTGTTTCCGACGACCAGCGCCCGTTCCTTGACGGATGTCATGGGGCGCAGCCTACGCCCGGGCCGGCCTGACGCCGGTGCGGCTCAATTCTTGTTTTCGCTGGGTACTATCCTCACGCAATCCGATCACGGACTAATCAATGCACAGGCAGGTGACATGACACCGGCGGCCGCTGTTCCCACCGTCACGCTCAACGACGACCACACCATTCCGGTTCTCGGCCTTGCCGTCTCCGATCTTTCGCCCGCCGAGGCCGAGGCGGCCGTCGCCGCCGGCCTGGCGGCGGGCTATCGACTGATCGACACCGCGTCGGGTGACAACGAAGAGGCGGTCGGGCGCGCCATCGCCGCCTCGGGGGTTCCCCGTGCCGAGTTGTTCGTCACGACCAAGGTGGCGACGGCGGATCAAGGCTTCCAGTCCGCGCAGGACGCCTGCAAGGCCAGTCTGGCCCGCCTCGGCCTGGACTACGTGGATCTGTACCTGGTCGACTGGCCTGCCGAGCAGAACGGCAAGTACATCGACGCCTGGGGCGGAATCCTGAAGTCCCAGCAGGTCGGCGAGATTCGGTCGATCGGCGTCGCCAACTTCACCCCCGAGCACCTCTCGAACATCATCGACCTGTCCTACGTCGTCCCCACGATCAATCAGGTCGAGTTGCACCCGCTGCTCAATCAGGCCGAGTTGCGGGGGGTGCACGCCCAGTACGGCATCGTCACCGAGGCGTACTGCCCGCTCGGCTCTGGGAAGTTGCTGGGAAATCCTGCGGTGGTTGCTGTGGCCGAGGCGCACGGTAAGTCGCCCGCGCAGGTGCTGATCCGGTGGAGCATCCAACTCGGCAACGTCGTACTCGCCCGCGCCGCCAGCCCCGAGCAACTGATTGAGAACATCTCGGTTTTCGATCTTGAACTCTCAGATACAGAGCTAGAGGCACTCGCGGGCCTCAACGACGGGACCAGGTTCCGGGCCCAGCCGGAAACCGACACGCCCGCCTGACCAGTTCGTATGGCAAATTGCTCGCCAGTTTGTGACACTTAGTTTTTTATCAGGTACAGTCCTTTTCTGTAAGCTTCACCATAGGAAAGGCGCCTGACCCGATGGCCGTCACATGTCGCTCGCCGCTCGCCGCAAGCGTTGCTGTGATCGGGGCCAGCGTCAGCGACGGCGGTGCGCGTCACGCGGTTCGGTGAAATTCGCTGCCGTGCGCGCACGGACCAGAAAAAGCCGCGAACGCGGCGGTCGGCTGTAGGGGCAGCAGGCCGCCGCGTTCGCCATTTGCAGCGACCCTTTCCCACTCCCCTTGACCAGCGAAAACGATCCAGTCGGTGGCCGCCCCGCAATTTCGGTCGGGAAATTTCCGCAAAGCAGTTCAAATGTCGCACGTTCTCAGCTAGGCTATATTTGCTTATCAGGTAGATCACAGGAAGGGAACCTGAGCCATGCATGTCACATCTCGGTCTTATCTCACCGCGGGTGTCGCTGCCCTCGGCGTCGGGGCCATCGCCCTGTCACCGATCCAGCCCATCCCCAACCACGTCGCGCTCGCCCCGGAGAAGGCCGTCAGCACAATGGCCGTCGACCTCGCAGCTGCGATCGACCCGCTCACCCCCTGGGTCAACGCCCTCGGCACCGCCGTGGACAATGCCACCCGCCTCAACGCCGCCTGGAACGCCAGCACGTTCCCGATCTTCCAGACCTTCGTGCAGAACCAGCTCGTCTACGCCAGCGAGTTCCCGAACATCGGCCTGATCTTCAACCAGATCATCGACAACTGGAAGAGCGCCTTCCAGGCTCCGTTCGTAGCGGACCCCGGCAACATCTCGACCACGACCGTTGCCGTGACGACCGGCGCGTTGTCCATCCCGGTGAGCCAGAGTCTTGTTTACGGTCTGGTGACGAGCCCCCTCAGCCCACTGCCCCCAGAGCTCACTCCGCTGCTCGAGTTCATGACGACGCCGTTCAGCGGTGCGGCCCTCGCGGTGATCGGACCGGTGATCGGACCCGTGCTGTCGATGGTGAATAGCGTCAAGGCGACCTTCGCGGCGCTCAAGGCCAAGAACCTGCCGGCGGCGATCAATGAGTTCCTGGCTCTGGCGCCCAACGCGGTCAACGCCTTCCTCAACGGCGGGCAGGTCCTGGATCTGACAAAGATCGTCAACAAGATCTCCCCCCTGCCCCCCGAGGGCGAGAGCATCGGATCTGTCTCTTATACACATCT
>JAHBAP020000027.1 GCA_018500005.2 Mycobacterium sp.
CGTTGTGGGCCTGATGCTCGCCGTGCAGCGGCAGGAAGATGTCGGAGTACACCCCGCCCAGGCCCTGCAGTTCGATCAGCTGCCCCCCCACCGCGACCTGCCGGCCCAGGACCGCGAATTCGGAATCCTCCCTGGCCACCACTGCGTCGCACCGCGCGGCCTGCCCGAGCAGCATGGCCAGGGCTTCCGGGGGTTGGCGGCCGATCACCGCAATGGTGTCGACGAGTTCGTCCTCCCCGCGCGGAACGCCAATGATGCCGGCCTTCTCCGCGGCGATCTCGCCGACGGTGACGCCGAGGTACTCGGTGTGGTCGATGCCGATCGGGGTGAAGACCACGACGGTGGCGTCCACCACGTTGGTGGCGTCCCAGGTGCCGCCCATCCCCGCTTCGACGATGGCGATGTCCACCGGCGCGTCGGCGAAGGCCGCAAACGCCATTGCGGTGAGGACCTCGAACTTGCTCATCGCCGGTCCCAGGTCGGCGACGGAAAAGGCATCGGCCATCTGAACGAAAGGCTCGATCTCCCGGTAGGTGTCGACGTAGCGGGCGGGACTGATCGGCTGATTGTCGACGGCGATCCGCTCGACCGGGGACTGCAGGTGCGGGCTGGTGGTGCGCCCGGTGCGCTGCCCGAAAGAGGTGAGCAGCGCGTCGATCATCCGCGCCACCGACGTCTTGCCGTTGGTTCCGGCGATATGGATGCAGGGATAGCTCAACTGCGGGGAACCCAGCAGCTCCATCAGCTTTTCCATGCGCGTGGTGCTGGGCTCCATTTTGGTTTCCGGCCAGCGCTGGTCGAGCAGATGCTCGATCTGGAGCATCGAGGCGATCTCGTCGAGTGTGGGCTCGACGGGAGCTGAGTCCGACTCTCGCCCCTCAGGGGGCTCCGCGCTCATCCGAGTGCAGCCAACCGTGCGGTGATCCGGTCCACCTCTTCGCCCGCGAGCTTCTGGCGCTCCCGGATCTTGTCGACGACATCACCGGGCGCCTTCGCAAGGAAGGCCTCGTTGCCGAGTTTGGCCGTGGTGCCGGCCAGTTCCTTCTGCGCGGCGGCCAGATCCTTCTCCAGCCGCCGGCGTTCAGCGTCGACGTCGACGGTGCCGGAGGTGTCCAACTCGACGCCGACGGTCCCGCCGGACAGGCGGACCTCGACCTGGGCTGTGGGCCGGAAGTCAGCGTCGGGGGCGGTCAGCCACGCCAGTGCGGTCACCGAAGTCACCAAGGCGTCCAATCCTGCCTCGGCGATACCCTCGAGCCGGGCCGGCACCTTCTGGCGGTCCGCCAGGCCCTGGTCGCTGCGGAACCGGCGAACCTCGGTGACCAGCTTCTGCATGTCGGAGATCCGTTGCGCAGCAACGCTGTCCAGTGCGATACCGGAGGGATCGGGCCACTGAGCAATCACCAGGGATTCCCCGCCGGTCAACTGCTTCCACAGCACCTCGGTCACGAACGACATCACCGGGTGCAGAAGCTTGAGCAGTGTGTCGAGCACCGCGGCCAGAACTGCGGTGGTGCCCGAACGCCCTTCGCCGAGTTGCACTTTGGCCAGTTCCAGATACCAGTCGCAGAATTCGTCCCAGGCGAAATGGTAAAGAGCCTCGCAGCCGCGGTTGAACTCGTAGCCCTCGAAGGCCGAATCCACTTCGGCGCGAACCTCTTCCAGACGACCGAGGATCCACCGGTCGGCATCGGTCATGGCATCGGTCTGCGGCAGCGGCGCCGGGGCCGCCCCGTTCATCAGGGCGAACCGGGTGGCGTTGAAAAGTTTGGTGGCGAAATTGCGGGAGGCCCTGGCGTGGTCCTCGCCGATGGACAGGTCACCGCCGGGGCTTGCGCCGCGGGCCAGGGTGAACCGCAGGGCGTCGGCGCCGAACAACTCCACCCAGTCCAGGGGGTCGATCCCGTTGCCCCGCGACTTGCTCATCTTGCGGCCGTGTTCGTCGCGGATCAGGCCGTGTAGAAAGACGTTCTCGAACGGAACCTGCGGTTCGCGGGCACCCCCGCAGGTGATGGCGTCGTCGTGCGCCACGAACGTGCCGAACATCACCATCCGGGCGACCCAGAAGAACAGGATGTCGTAGCCGGTCACCAGAACGCTGGTGGGATAGAACTTCTCCAGGTCCGGAGTGCGGTCGGGCCAGCCCATCGTGGAGAACGGCCACAGCGCCGAAGAGAACCAGGTGTCGAGCACGTCGGGGTCCTGCTCCCAGCCCTCGGGCGGGGTCTCGTCGGGGCCCACGCAGGCGATCTGACCGTCCGGGCCGTGCCAGATCGGGATACGGTGCCCCCACCACAGTTGCCGGGAGATGCACCAGTCGTGCATGTCGTCGACCCAGGCGAACCAGCGCGGTTCCAGGCTCTTGGGGTGAATGACGATGTCGCCGTTGCGGACCGCGTCGCCGGCCGCCTTGGCCAGCGACTCGACCTTCACCCACCACTGCATGCTCAACCGTGGTTCGATGGGCTCGCCGCTGCGCTCGGAGTGCCCGACGCTGTGCAGGTATGGGCGTTTCTCGGCGACGATGCGACCCTGGTCCTCGAGCGCCTTGCGGACCGCGTAGCGGGCTTCGAACCGGTCCAGACCGTCGAAGGTGGTTCCGGTGTCGGCGATGCGACCTTTGGTGTCCATGATCGTCGGCATCGCCAAGTTGTGCCGGACGCCGATCTCGAAGTCGTTGGGATCGTGGGCGGGTGTGACCTTGACTGCGCCGGTGCCGAATTCGGGGTCGACGTGGGTGTCGGCGACGATGAGGATCTCGCGGTCCTGAAAAGGGTGCGGCACGGTGGTCCCCACCAGGTGGCGGTAACGCTCGTCGTCGGGATGCACCGCGATCGCGGTGTCGCCGAGCATCGTCTCGATACGGGTGGTTGCCACGATGATGTGGGGCTGTGCGTCATCCAAGGAGCCGTATCGGAATGACACCAGTTCGCCCTCGACCTCTTCGTATTTCACTTCGAGGTCAGAGATGGCGGTCTCCAACACCGGCGACCAGTTGACCAGGCGTTCGGCCCGGTAGATCAGCCCGGCGTCGTAGAGCCTCTTGAAGATGGTGCGCACCGCACGCGACAGCCCCTCGTCCATGGTGAAGCGGTCACGGCTCCAGTCCACCCCGTCGCCGAGGCGTCGCATCTGGGCGCCGATCGTCCCGCCGGACTGCCGCTTCCAGTCCCAGACCCTTTCGATGAACTGCTCGCGGCCGAGGTCGTCCTTGCTCGTCCCGTCGGCCGCGAGTTGTTTCTCCACCAAGGTCTGGGTGGCGATCCCGGCATGGTCCATCCCGGGCAGCCACAGCACCTCGTAGCCCTGCATCCGCTTGCGACGGGTCAGCCCGTCCATGAGGGTGTGATCCAGCGCGTGGCCCATGTGCCTGTCTCTTATA
>JAHBAP020000001.1 GCA_018500005.2 Mycobacterium sp.
GCCGGACTCGGTGTTCTACGCCGGTTACTACGCCGAGGCCGCCCCGTTCGTCCAGCAACTGCGCGACGCCGGTTTCACCGGCAAGTTCGCCAGCGCCGACGGCACCAAGGACCCGGAGTTCGTCAAGCAGGCCGGATCGTCGGCCAAGGACGCCGTCCTGGCCTGCCCGTGCGGCCCGGCCGGCCCGGCGTTCTCCGACGAGTACACCAAGAAGTTCGGCCAGGCCCCCGGCACCTACAGCACCGAGGGCTATGACCTGGGCACCATCCTGGCCAAGGGCATCGACTCCGGCGCGGTCACCCGCGAGGCACTGCTGGACTACGCCAAGAAGTACGACGGCCAGGGCGTGGCCCGTAAGTACCAGTGGACCGAGAACGGCGAGCTCACCACCACGCTGATCTGGATCTACAAGGTCCAGTAACGCCCATCCCGAGACGCGTCCGGGGGCCGGCACTCCGGTCCCGGACGCGATTCTCGGTATGAAAGCAAGGAGCCCACGCCCGGATGATCCAGGAGTGTGTCCACGAAATCGGGGCCCAGTACGCCTGTCTCGCCGGTGACATCGGCTTCAACGTCGAGAACCTCCGAAACGGCTTCTGGCAGTTCACTGTCGACGGACTGGCGTGGGGTGCGATCTACGCACTCGTCGCGGTCGGCTACACCCTGGTATTCGGGGTGCTGCGGCTGATCAACTTCGCCCACTCCGAGATCTTCATGCTCGGCATGTTCGGTGCCTATTTCTGCCTCGACATGATCCTGGGATTCACCCCGAGCGGCAACGCCTACAACCGTGGCATCGGGTTGACCGTTCTCTATCTCGGCGTGGCCATGCTTTTCGCGATGGCGGTATCCGGCACGGCCGCAATAGGTTTGGAGATGATCGCCTATCGGCCGCTGCGCAAGCGCAACGCCCGGTCGCTGACCTTCCTGATCACCGCGATCGGCATGTCGTTCGTTCTTCAGGAGTTCGTGCATTTCGTGCTGCCCAAGATCATCAAGGGCTACGGCGGCTCCAACGCCCAGCAGCCCATCATCCTGGTGCAGCCCAAGACGCAGTTCGAAGTGTTCGGGGCGTCGGTCACCAACATCACCCTGGTGATTATCGGTGCGGCCCTAGTGCTTGCCCGGCTCACCTACCTTTTCGTTCACCGCACGAAGTTCGGTCGCGGGATCCGGGCGGTGGCCCAAGACCCGACCACCGCCGCCCTGATGGGGGTTTCCCGGGAACGCATCATCGTGACCACCTTCCTGATCGGCGGCATGCTGGCCGGCGCGGCCGCACTGCTCTACACGCTGCGGGTGCCGCAGGGCATCATCTACTCCGGCGGCTTCTTGTTGGGTATCAAGGCCTTTTCGGCAGCCGTGCTCGGCGGCATCGGGAACCTGCGCGGGGCGCTGCTCGGGGGACTGCTGCTGGGCGTCATGGAGAACTACGGGCAGGCCCTGTTCGGCACCCAGTGGCGGGACGTCGTCGCTTTCGTCCTGCTGGTGCTGGTGCTGCTGGTTCGTCCGACGGGCATTCTGGGTGAAAGCCTCGGAAAGGCCAGGGCATGACGCACCGCACCACCGAAACTCTGCTGGCGCCCGGCGACAGGCTGCGCGAGTGGTGGTCGCAGCGTACCCGCGTCCAGAAGTGGGGTTTCGGCGTGCTGGCCTTCGGTGCGTTGGCGCTGCTGCCGCTGCACACCCCGGCCTTCCTGGACACGCCCGGGATCAGCTTCGGCGGCACCATGGCCCAGTTCGCGATGGTGGCGATCATCGCCGTCGGACTCAACGTCGTGGTCGGCCAGACCGGCCTGCTGGATCTGGGTTATGTCGGCTTCTACGCCGTCGGCGCCTATACCGTCGCGCTGTTGACGAGCCCGGACAGTCCGGTGAACCGGTTGGGGCAGGGCATGTTCACCGAGAAGTGGGCGTGGCTGGCCTGCGTGCCGATCGCGATGCTCGTCACGGCGTTGGCCGGCCTGATCCTGGGCATCCCGACGCTGCGGTTGCGCGGCGACTATCTGGCCATCGTCACCCTCGGATTCGGCGAGATCATCCGGCTGCTCGCCGACAACCTGGCCGGAATAACCAACGGGCCAAGGGGTCTCAACGAGGTCGCCTATCCGCGGGTGGGTCAGACCGAGAAGTTGCCCGACGGAGTGTTCTCCAGCGGGAACTCCACCGGTGACGCCAACTACGGCACCTGGTGGTTCTGGCTGGGCCTGGCTCTGCTGGTGGCGATCCTGCTGCTGGTCGGCAACCTGGAACGCAGCCGGCCGGGCCGTGCCTGGGTGGCCATCCGCGAGGACGAGGACGCCGCGGAGGTCATGGGCGTAAACACCTTCAAGTTCAAGTTGTGGGCGTTCGTCATCGGCGCGGCCATCGGTGGGCTGTCCGGTGCGCTGTATGCCGGCCAGGTGCAATACGTGGCGCCGCCGACGTTCAACATCATCAACTCGATGCTGTTCCTGTCCGCGGTGGTGCTCGGCGGGCAGGGCAACAAACTCGGGGTCATCTTCGGCGCGTTCGTCATCGTCTATCTGCCCAACCGCCTGCTCGGCGTGCATTTCCTGGGCATCAACCTCGGCGACCTGAAATACCTGTTCTTCGGGCTGGTCCTGGTGGTGCTGATGATCTTCCGGCCGCAGGGCCTCTTCCCGGTGCGCCAGCAGTTGCTGGCCTACGGGAAGTCGGCTCGCCGACTGCTGGCTCACGCCGATCCGGACAAGGCGGCGTCATGACAGAACCGGTGATCGACGAGGCCGAACCGGTGATCGATGAATCGATGGCCGCGATGACCCGAGATGTCGGTGTCGCCGAGGGCGAGACTCTGCTGCGGGCAACCGATCTCACCGTTCGCTTCGGCGGCCTCACGGCCCTGGACGCGGTGAGCTTCGACATCAGACGCGGTGAGATCCTCGGACTTATCGGGCCCAACGGCGCGGGCAAGACCACCTGCTTCAACGCCATCACCGGCGTGTACCGGCCCGCCTCGGGCACGGTGATGTTCGACGGGCAGCGGATCGGCCGGATGAAGCGCCACCAGATCACTCGCCTGGGCATCGCGCGGACGTTCCAGAACATCCGGCTGTGGGGCGAGATGACCGCACTGGAGAACGTCGTGGTCGGCACTGACGCCGGGCATCACACCTCGGACCCGGGCGCCCTGGTGCGAACTCCACGGCACCGCCGCGAGGAACACGCGGCTATCGAAAAGGCTGCCGCCCTGCTGCAATTCGTCGGCATCGCGCACCGGGGCGAGGAGAAGGCCAAGAACCTGCCCTACGGGGACCAGCGCCGACTGGAGATCGCCCGCGCCTTGGCCACCGAACCCAAACTGCTCTGCCTGGACGAACCTGCCGCCGGATTCAACCCAAGCGAGAAGGCCGCCCTGGTAGACCTGATCCATGCCATCCGCGACGACGGCTACACCGTCCTGCTGATCGAGCACGACATGCGCCTGGTCATGGGAGTGACCGACCGAATCGTGGTGCTGGAGTTCGGCCGCAAGATCGCCGACGGGTTGCCCGCCGAGATTAGGGACGACCCGGCGGTCATCGCCGCCTACCTGGGGGTGCCAGATGACGAGCTCTGACCAAACCCCGCTGCTGGAAGTCCGCGACGCGGTCGTGCACTACGGCAGGATCGAGGCGCTGCATGGGGTTTCGCTCGTGGTGCGGCCAGGGGAGTTGGTTACTCTGCTGGGCTCCAACGGCGCCGGCAAGACAACCCTGATGCGGGCGATCTCCGGCTTACGGCCACTGTCGACGGGGTCGATCTGGTTCGACGGCCGGGACATCACCAAGGTCAAAGCCCACCAGCGGGCGATCGACGGGCTGATCCAGGCCCCGGAGGGCCGCGGCGTATTCCCCGGCATGACAGTGCTTGAGAACCTCGAAATGGGTTGTTACGGACGCAAATTCGAGTCCAAGGCGGAACACGACGAGCGGCTGGACTGGGTGTTCGCCACTTTCCCGCGGCTGGCCGAACGCAGCAAGCAGGTGGGCGGCACTCTCTCCGGCGGCGAACAGCAGATGCTGGCGATCGGCCGGGCGTTGATGGCCCGGCCGCGGGTACTGCTGCTCGACGAGCCGTCGATGGGTCTGGCCCCCATGGTGATCTCGCAGATCTTCCGCATCATCGCCGATATCAACGCCGCCGGCACCACGGTGCTGCTGGTCGAGCAGAACGCTCAGCAGGCGTTGAGTCGCTCCGACCGGGCCTACATCCTGGAGACCGGCAACGTCACCCGCGAAGGGCCGGCCCGGGAGTTGTTGGCCGATGACAGTATTCGCGCCGCCTACCTCGGGGTCGCCTGACCCGGCTGACTAGGTTGCACCCGCGGCGATGGCCTGGTCCACCTCGGCAATTCGGCCGGTCATCTCGGCGTGCGCTCTGTCCAACTGCTCAGCCTGGTCCTCATCGGCTTTCATCAGTCCGTCGATGTCGGAGTCGGCCAAACCGTCGACGCCCATTTCGGTGAACGCACGATGCACCCTGGGCCCCCACAGCCCGATGTCCTTGACGATCGGCACGATCCGGCTGAACAGGTGCGAGCGGAACTGGATCATCAGCGGCGAATTGTCGACCCAGGCGGCGCACTCCTTAACGTCGAGGCCCAGCGTCTCGAACACCTCTTCGCCGCGGAACCGGTCGCGCATCAGGTAGCACGCCTCGACGACGAACTCCTCGCGTTCGTCACGTTCGGCGTCGGTCAACGCGGCGTAGTAGTCCTTCAACGAGATCCGGCCGAACGCCACGTGCCGCGCTTCGTCTTGCATGACGTAGGCGAGCAACTGTTTGGCCAGCGAATTGGGCGCGGCGATATCGCGCATCGTGCCGAAGGCGGCCAACGCGAGTCCCTCGATGAGGACCTGCATGCCCAGGTACGGCATATCCCAACGTGAGTCGGTCAGGGTGTCCTGAAGCAGTGCCGAAAGGTTGGTGTTGATCGGGTAGACCAAGCCGACTTTTTCCTGGAGAAACTTCGAAAACGCCTCGACATGCCGGGCTTCGTCCATGGTCTGGGTGGCCGCATAGAACTTCGCGTCCATATCTGGTACCACCTCGACGATCTTGGCCGCACACACCATCGCGCCCTGCTCGCCGTGCAGGAACTGAGACAGATTCCAGGACTGGTTGTGCCGGCGGAACTCGGCGCGGCGCTTCTCGTCGGCGGAATCCCACATCGGACTGCCGAACAGCGGATGGAACTCGTCGGGGATGCCGATCGGGTTGGTCGGGTCGACGTCCAGGGACCAGTCGATGCGGGACTCGGCGTCCCACTGCTTGTCCTTGCCCTTCTGGTAGAGCGAGAGCAGTCGGGCGCGGCCTTCGTCGTACTCCCAGGTGAAACGGGTTTCGCAGGAGTTCGGGACCTCCCATGCGTAGGGATCGGGGACCTCGGTGTACTTGTCCCTGGTGGTCATGGCTGCCTCCTGGTCGACGCGTCCGTGTGGCCAGTATCACACCGCTGACGAATCCGTCCCCAGGGTCGTTTGTCACTACGGAAGCGCAGCCGTGCCGTCGATGCCGCGAGCTATCCGACCCGGAACCGTTTCACCCGCGATGTCGCCCCGGATATGAGTTCCACCCGACTTTTCGCCACCCCTAAGTGAGCGGCCAGCACCTTGGTGACCGCCTCGGTGGCCTTACCCTCCACCGCGCGTTCCCGGACATAGACCGTCAAAGAGCCGTCGTCTGCGACCTCGACGAGCGGTCCCTTCTTGCTGCCAGGCTTGACCTGCACCGTGATGACATCCGCCATGGTTCACATTCCTCCCAGCGAGCGTGCGCAACGGTACGCGTGGGGCGGCGTGTCGGTGTGCCGACATGCACGCTCGCGGTCGGGGCAGGCGTCAGCGCGCCACGATCACCGAGGACCCGTGGCCGAACAGGCCCTGGTTGGCGGTGACGCCGACCGTCGCGCCCTCGACCTGCCGTCCTCCTGCCTGGCCGCGCAACTGCCAGGTCAGCTCGCATACCTGCGCGATGGCCTGGGCCGGGATGGCCTCACCGAAACAGGCCAGCCCGCCTGACGGATTCACCGGGATACGCCCGCCGATGGTGGTGGCACCGGAACGCAGCAGGGCCTCGGCTTCACCTTTCGGGCACAGGCCCAGATGCTCGTACCAGTCCAACTCCAGGGCGGTGGACAGGTCGTACACCTCGGCCAGGCTGAGATCCTCGGGCCCGATCCCGGCCTCGGCGTAGGCGGTATCGAGGATGTGGGTCTTGAACACCCGGTCCGGGCCCGGGACGACTGCGGTCGAATCGGTGGCGATATCGGGTAACTCGGGAAGGTGCTGCGGGTAGTTCGGCGTGGCACACGACACCGCCCGCACCGACGGCACCCCCGCCGTCGACCCGAGATGCTTCTCGGTGAACTCCTTGGAAGCCACGATCAGTGCTGCCGCGCCGTCGGACGTCCCGCAGATGTCCAGCAGTCGCAGCGGATCGGACACCACCGGCCCGGCCAGCACGCCGCCGATCGAATTCTCTTTGCGGGAGCGCGCATTCGGGCCGTCCCGCCCGCGCCCGCCGTTCTTCACCTTCACCCCGCCGACC
>JAHBAP020000490.1 GCA_018500005.2 Mycobacterium sp.
AGGCCCTGCACGACATGCTGGAACGCCGCGGCCTCAAACTCGACGCCGTACTGGAGTTGCGGGTGCCCGAGGAAGTCCTCGTCGAGCGCCTCGCGGCCCGCGGCCGTGCCGACGACACCGAGGACGTGATCCGCAACCGGTTCCGGGTTTACCGCGACGAAACCGCCCCGCTGCTCGACTACTACGAACACGAGCACGAGTTGAATACGGTCGAGGCCGTCGGCAGTCTCGACGAGGTGTTCAATCGGGCTCTGCAGTCGCTCGGCCGCTGACCTTTTATGGTCTCGATCCCCGGACTGCGCGGCCGCAAGACGGTGCCGGCCCGAACCTCCGGTGAACTCGAAGCGATGGCGGCCGCGGGTGCCGTGGTCGCCGCGGCGCTGCGGGCCGTCCAGGATGCGGCAGCCCCGGGCGTGTCCACTCTGGATCTCGACGACATCGCCGAGGGCGTGATCCGCAAGGCCGGCGCGACGCCGTCCTTTCTCGGCTACCACGGCTTCCCGGCCAGTATCTGTTCGTCGGTGAATGACCGGGTGGTGCACGGCATCCCGTCGGCCACCGAACTCCTCGCGATCGGCGACCTGGTGTCCATCGACTGCGGGGCCATTCTGGACGGCTGGCACGGCGATGCCGCGGTCACCTTCGGCGTCGGCACTCTCATCCCCGCCGATGAAGCCCTCTCCGAAGCCACCCGCCGCGCCATGGAGGCCGGGATCGCGGCAATGATCCCCGGCAATCGACTGACCGACGTCTCCCATGCCATCGAAAAGGGCACCCGCGCCGCCGAGAAGGCCCACGACCGCCGGTACGGGATCGTCGAGGGCTACGGTGGCCACGCCATCGGCCGGCAGATGCACATGGACCCGTTCCTGCCCAACGAGGGCGAACCGGGCCGCGGCCCACTGCTGGTGGCCGGGTCGGTTCTGGCTATCGAGCCGATGCTGACCCTGGGCACCACCCGCACCCGGATCCTCGAGGACGAGTGGACCGTCGTCACCGTCGACGGATCCCGCGCCGCGCACTGGGAGCACACCGTTGCGGTTACCGAGGATGGCCCGCGGATATTGACGCGGTGAGCTTCGACGGGTTCATCGCCCGCCGCGACGGCCGCGAGGTCCTCACCTTCGAGGTCGATGCCGACCTACCCCGGTACGGAAGTCTCCACCCCTCGCCCCTGGGGGTGGCGCTGTGTGTGTCCAGCGATTTGCCGCCCGACCTCGCCTCGGGCCTGGCGCGACTGATTGCGGTCGACAGCGGCACGCCCCCGTTCTTCCGGCAGCTGGCCAGTTGGTTGGAATCCGCCGAGGCGCAGGGCGAGTGGGTCCTCAGCCACTACATCGACAACGAGGTCCTGTCGATCGGCCCGATGCTGCCGCCGGGCCGGCGTCTTGAGGCCTACCTGGCCGACCTGCTGAACTATCCGAGCATTCAGACAGATAGCCGGCGGCTCACGTTTCGCGCCGCCGACCGGGCGAGACTGGTCGACTTCGGTTGGGATTCCGAATGTCTCGCGGTGTTGTGCCATGGGTCTGCCCCGACGATTGAGGCCTGGTTCGGGCTCATCATGGGCGATCCGCTCGATCTCGGCAGGGACTCGTTGATGATGGTTGAAAGCGCGCGGGCCTGTCAGTGGGGCGGCGTCCCGTTCGAGGAATTCCTGGCACTCGATGCCCGGTATCACCTGCATTCCCACGAGTGGCAGCAGATCCAATCCTGGCTGGCTCGCGGTGCCACTTCCGCGGCCGAGGCCCTGACAGCCCGCGAGACCATCGGCCGTATCGAGGACCTGCTGTCCTAGAAATCCCCTGCGGTGTGGCGCAACGTGTCGATCGACGACACCAGCGCACGTGCCTGCTCGTCGGACATCCCGATGTCGGCGAAGACCTGCTTGTTGAGGATGACGGTGGCGTCCTCAACCCGCGACCGCCCGGACTCGGTGATCTGCACGAGGGTGGTGCGGCCATCAGTGGGGTGCGGTACCCGTATCACCAGGCCGTCGGCCTCCAGTCGGCGGACGGCGTGGGTGACGCTGGTGACGTGGATCTGTAGCCGGTCGGAGGCCTTGGTGATGGGCAGCGCGCCGGTACGGCTGAATGCCAGCAGCCGAAGCAACTCGAACCGGGAGAAGCTGAGACCGAATGGGCGCAAGGCACTTTCGACCCGAGCCAGCAGAATCTGATGGGCCCGCATCACCGAGGTGACCGCCACCATCCCGTCGGCCACATCGCTCCAGCCGGCGTGCACCCAGTTCGCGCGCGCCGCGGCAATCGGATCGGCGGCCGTCATGGCCTGCTCAGCGCAGCGCCTCGATGAGAGGCGCCATCAGCGCAGCGCCTCGATCACCGCGCTGAAATCGAGCCCGGCGTGCTCCTCGGCGAAACGGGCGTAGATCTGCGCGGCATGGCTGCCCAGCGGCGCGGAGGCTCCGGTTGAGGCCACCGCGTCCATCGCCAGTCCGAGGTCCTTGTTCATCAGGGCGGTCGCGAACCCGGGCTTGAAGTCGTTGTTGGCCGGCGATGTGGGAACCGGCCCGGGCACCGGGCAGTTCGTGTGTACCGCCCAGCAGTTGCCCGTCGCGCCGGTCACCACGTCGAACAGCGACTGCGCTGATAGGCCGAGCTTCTCGGCGAGCACGAAGGCCTCGCCGACGGCGATCTGCTGCACAGCCAACAGCATGTTGTTGCACAGTTTCGCCGCCTGCCCGGAGCCCGACTTGCCGCAGTGAATGATCTTGCCCGCCATGGCTTCCAACACCGGCCTGCCGCGCTCCAGCGCATCGGCTTCGCCGCCGACCATGAACGCCAGCGTGCCGGCTACCGCGCCCTTGACACCGCCGGAGACGGGTGCATCGAGTTGGGCGAAACCCCGTTCGGCGGCGTAGCCGCTGACCTGGCGGGCGTCAT
Source organism: Mycobacterium sp. (assembly GCA_018500005.2). Taxonomy (GTDB): domain Bacteria; phylum Actinomycetota; class Actinomycetes; order Mycobacteriales; family Mycobacteriaceae; genus Mycobacterium. The sequence continues at coordinate 2,904 of JAHBAP020000490.1, forward strand.
TCACGGCGATGGTGGAACTGTCGATGAACAGCGCCCCCTCGGCGGCGACGGGCATGACCTCCGCATAGCACTCCTTGACCAGGGTGCCGTTGGGCAGCATGGTGATCACCACATCGGCCCCTTGGACGGCCTCGGCACCCGTCTCGGCCACTGCGACGCCCTTCTCGGCGGCCGCCGCGCGGGCGGCCGGCACCGGGTCGTAGCCGCGGACGCTGTAGCCGGCGTTGACCAGGTTGCCCGCCATCGGCGTGCCCATATTGCCCAGTCCCAGGAAGGCGATCGTGGTCAAGGTTCTCTCCTCGTGAGTTGATTCGTCATGCCCCGGCGCGGGCAGCGCTCGCGGCCGACCGCCCGATCACCACACGCATGATTTCGTTGGTGCCCTCCAGGATTCGGTGCACCCGAAGATCGCGCACGATCTTCTCCAGCCCGTACTCCCGCAGATAGCCGTAACCGCCGAGCAGCTGCAGTGCCCGGTCGGCCACCTCGAAACAGGAGTCGGTGACATACAGCTTGGCCATGGCGCACAACGTGACCTTGTCGGCATCGTCGTCGTCGAGTGCGACGGCCGCCCGCCACAGCATCAGCCGGGAGGTCTCCAGTGCGGTGGCCATGTCGGCCAGCGCGAATCGGATGGTCGGCTCGTCGATGAGTGCCGAACCGAACGCCCGGCGGTCCACCAGGTAGCTCGAAGCCTTGTTGTAGGCGGCCTGCCCGCCGCCCAGCGAGCAGGCCGCGATGTTGAGCCGTCCGCCGTTGAGACCGTTCATCGCGATCCCGAAGCCGGTGCCCTCGGTGCCGCCGAGCAGGGCGTCCGCGGGTACCCGAACGCCTTCGAGGATCACCTGGGCGGTGGGTTGGGCGTTCCAGCCCATCTTCTCCTCGTTGGCGCCGAAACTTAACCCGGGAGTGCCCTTTTCGACGATGAAGGCGGAGATCCCGCGCGGTCCGTCGGCGCCGGTGCGGGCCATGATCACGTAGACGTCGGAAGTCCCGGCACCGGAGATGAACTGTTTGACGCCGTCGAGCACATAATGTTCGCCGTCCCGAACGGCCTTGGTGCGCAACGCCGCGGCATCCGATCCCGCACCCGGTTCGGTCAGGCAATAGCTGGCGATGGCCTCCATCGACGCTAGTCGGGGTATCCAAGACTGGCGCTGTTCGGGGGTGCCGTAGGTGTCGATCATCCAGGCGCACATGTTGTGGATCGAGATGAATGACGAGATGACCGGATCGGCGATGGCGAGTTGCTCGAAGATCCGCACCGCGTCCAGTCGGCGCAGAGCGCTGCCCCCGACGTCCTCGCCGCAGTAGATCGCCCCCATCCCAAGTTCAGCGGATTCGCGCAGGACATCGACCGGGAAGTGTTTAGTCTTGTCCCACTCCAGGGCATGCGGCGCAAGGCGTTTGGCGGCGAAGGCGGCGGCGGTTTCGGTGATGACCCGTTCGTCGTCGTCGAGGGTGAACAAGCCCACTGCGGCCGCCTACTTCATCGTCGGGATGACGAACTCCGCGCCATCCTTGATGCCCGACGGCCAGCGCTCGGTGATGGTCTTGGTCTTGGTGTAGAACAGGATCGAGTGCGGACCGTGCTGGTTGAGGTCGCCGAATCCGGATCGCTTCCAACCGCCGAAGGTGTGATACGACACCGGCACCGGGATCGGCACGTTGACCCCGACCATGCCGACCTGGACCCGGGAGACGAAGTCCCGAGCGGTGTCGCCGTCGCGGGTGAAGATCGCCACGCCGTTGCCGTACTCGTGCTCGTTGGGCAACTTCAGGGCTTCCTCGTAGTTCTTGGCGCGCACGATGCACAGCACCGGGCCGAAGATCTCGTCGGTGTAGATCGACATGTCGGTGGTGACATTGTCGAACAGGGTGGGGCCGATGAAGAACCCGCCGTCGAGGCTCTCGTCACCGAAAGTCAGTTCGTCGCTGCCCTTTTCGCGACCATCGACGACGATGTCGGCACCGGCGGCCACGCCGGCGTCGATGTAGCCGCGCACCCGTTCCAGTGCGGCCTCGGTGACCAGTGGGCCGTAGTCGGCCTTGGGGTCCAGGCTGTGGCCGACCCGCAGGTGCTCGACTCGTTCGGCCAGGCGGTTGCGGAGGCGGTCCGCAGTTTCCTTGCCCACCGCGACCGCGACGCTGATAGCCATGCACCGCTCGCCGGCGCTGCCGTAACCCGCGCCGATCAGGGCATCGACGGCCTGGTCCAGGTCGGCGTCGGGCATGACGATCATGTGGTTCTTCGCACCGCCGAAGCACTGTGCGCGCTTGCCGTGTGCCGCGGCCCCGGAATAGATGTACTGCGCGATATCGGAGGAGCCGACGAACCCGACGGCCTTGATGTCGGGGTGTTCGAGGATCGCGTCGACGGCCTCCTTGTCGCCCTGTACGACCTGGAAAACCCCCGGCGGTAGGCCCGCCTCGATGAACAGTTCGGCCAGCCGCAGCGGCACCGAGGGATCGCGCTCGGAGGGCTTGAGGATGAAGGCGTTGCCGCACGCCAGGGCCGGCCCGGCCTTCCACAGCGGGATCATGGCAGGGAAGTTGAACGGGGTGATGCCGGCGACCACGCCCAGCGGCTGGCGGATGGAGTAGACGTCGATACCCGGGCCCGCGCCTTCGGTGAACTCGCCCTTCATCAGGTGTGGGATTCCGGTGGCGAACTCGATGACCTCGACCCCGCGCTGGATGTCGCCGAGCGAATCGGCGACGGTCTTGCCGTGCTCCAGGGACAGCAGTTCGGCGAGTTCGTCGGCGTTGGTGTTGACCAGATCGATGAACTTCATCAGCACCCGGGCCCGGCATCGACGTCTACTCCATCCGCCAGCCACTGGGCGTGGTTGCCGGCATCACCCCGTTCAACTTCCCGGCGA
>JAHBAP020000164.1 GCA_018500005.2 Mycobacterium sp.
AGATGTGTATAAGAGACAGGCTCACCAGCAGTGTGACGATGATCCCGGGGACGGTCTGCCCCGCCGGAGAGGTACCGACGACGGTGCCGGCCGACGCGGTGCTGTTGATCGTCGAGACCTTGTCGGCGACCTGAAAACCGGAGGCGCGCAATTCTTCTCTGGCGCTGTCCTGGCTCAAGCCGTTGACGCTGGGCACCCGCGAGCCGGGCGCCCCGTTGACATAACGGGGGTCGGTGGGGGGCATGCTGACATCGCCGAAGTTCTCCGCGATGGGTGTCATTGCGGTGAACCATGTTTCGGCAGGCTCGTTGCCGCCGAAGAGGTCTCCGTCGTAACACGGGCGCAGCGGGAACGAGCACAGGTCGCCGGGGTCGGTGGAGTCGTCGTAGATGTAGTTCACCGCCGCGTAGCGGTTGGTGTACCCGAAGAATCCCGATGAGCGGTGCGCCTCGGTGGTCCCGGTCTTGGCCGACATCGGCAGGGTCCACCCGGCCGCGCCCGCGGCCGGGGCGCCGGTGCCGAGGGTGGTGTCTTTGCTCAGGGCGTTGGACAGCGTATTGGCCAGGCCTTCGGGCACCACTTGCTCGCAGGCCTCAGCGTTGACCATCACCTCGTTGCCGCGCCGGTCGAAGATCTTGTCGATCGGATTCGGCGGGCACCACATGCCGCCGGAGGACAACGTCGCCGCGACGTTCGCCAACTCCAGCGGATTCACCTCGAACGGGCCGAGGGTGAAGGTGCCGAGGTTCTGGCGTTTGATGAAGTCGGCCAGGCTCTCGTTGTTCTCGGGGTCGTAGTCACGGGCAGTGCCGGGTTCGGCATAGGAGCGCAAACCAAGCCGCACCGCCATGTCCACGGTGCGCGACACCCCAACCTGCGAGATGAGTTTGGCGAACGCGGTATTCGGCGACTTCGCCAGGGCTTCGGTGACGCCCATGGTCAGGTACCGGGGATCCTTGTAGTTCTCCACACACCAGGTCTCCTTGGGGCAGCCCTTGGCGCCGCCCTCACCGAGGCCCTTTGCCTCGAAACGCCCGGGCACGTCCAATGCGGCGTTGATGCCCAATCCCAGATCGAGGGCGGCGGCGGTGGTGAAGATCTTGAAGATGGATCCGGCCCCGTCGCCGACCAACGAGAACGGTTGCGGCTGAACGGTTTGTCCGGCCTCGGTGTCCAGGCCGTAGGTGCGGTTGCTCACCATCGCGATGACCGGATGGCTGTCCTTGCCCGGCAGCACCACATTCATCACGCTGGCGATGCCCTCGAGATCGGGTGCGGCAATCGAGTCCACCGACTTCTTGACGTCGGCCTGGACATCGGGATCCAGGGTGGTCTTGATGAGATAGCCGCCGCGGGCGATCTGTTCCTTGCTCAGGCCGGCCCGGATCAGGTATTCCTGCACGTAGTCGCAGAAGAACGCCCGGTCGCCGGCGGCGATGCAGCCGCGCGGCAGCTCGTTGGGTCTCGGCAGAATCCCCAACGGCTTCTGTTTGGCGGCCCGCAACTCGTCGCGCTTGTCCGGTAGCTGCTCAATCATTGTGTCCAGCACCAGATTCCGCCGCACCAAGGCGCCGTCGGGATTGGTGTAGGGGTTGAGGGAGGTGGTCGACTGCACGAGTCCGGCGAGCAGCGCCGACTGAGACCAGTCGAGTGCGGACGCGTCGATTCCGAAATAGGTCTGGGCGGCGTCCTGGATGCCGAAAGCCCCGTTACCGAACGACACCAGGTTCAGGTACCGGGTGAGAATCTCGGGCTTGGTCAGCGTCTTGTCGAGGCTGAGCGCCATCCGGATCTCGCGCAACTTGCGGGCCGGGGTGGGTGCGATCGCCGCGCGCTTCTCCGCGTCGTTCTGGGCAACCACCAGCAGTTGGTAGTTCTTGACGTACTGCTGCTCGATGGTGGACCCGCCACGGGTCCCCAGATCGCCGGAGGCGTAGCCGGCAAGGCCGGTCAGGGTGCCCTTCCAGTCGACGCCGTTGTGCTCGGCAAACCGTTTGTCCTCGATCGCGACGATGGCCAGTTTCATGGTGTCGGCGATCTTGTCGCCGGGTACCTCGAACCGGCGCTGAGAGTACAGCCAGGCGATGGTGTTGCCTTTGGCGTCGACCATGGTGGTCACCGCCGGCACGTCGCCCTCGAGGAGCTGGGCGGACCCGTTGGCGACGATGTCGGAGGCCCGGTTGGACATCAAGCCCACACCCCCCACCACGGGGAACAACAGGGCCGCTACGAGAACACTGGCCAATAGACATGCCGAAGCCAGTTTGATCAGCGTGGAACCGGCCGGTCCGCGTTCCGACATGGGCTACAGCGTACTGAGGGCCTCAAAACGTCTTCCGACTCCCGGCCGATGACGCCCGACAGGGCCTGCAGAGGGGTCCGGCGAACTGCGAATCCTGACGCAGGAGTCACAAAACCGCAGTTCATCGTCGAGTCTGGACGAATGTCCCAAAAAACCTGTGATCGCACTGTTGCGCAAATGCGACCTGACCACCTACTTTAAGCACACAGTGCGACGCAGGTAACACTCGCTTCGCAATGTGGCGTAGATCGCACCGCGTCTACATCGGAGGGATATCGCCGCCAGAAAGGCGGCTCGACGAAGGGATCGCCCGTGTCGGGGATTCGGCCCGCTGCCCGCAGGACCAGCACTTCATCCATCCACGGTTCACTTCAAATCGCTAATGAGGCGAGAATCGCCTGGGTATCGAAAGCGCTGTGTAGATCGGCCGATCCCGACCAACTCTTCGTGCGGGGCGCCGCGCAGCGCAAAGCCGCGGTCATCTGCCGGCACTGCCCGGTGATCACCGAGTGCGGCGCCGACGCCTTGGACAACCGCGTCGAATTCGGGGTGTGGGGCGGTATGACCGAGCGCCAGCGCAGGGCCCTGCTCAAACAGCACCCCGAGGTTTCCTCCTGGGCGGACTTCTTCGCCGCCCGCCAGCACCGCAGCGTCGGCTGACGGCCCACTTCTTCCTGGACGTGACTCCCTAGGTTTCGCCGGTGATCTGGTCTGCGATCGCCTGGAGCGCGTTCATATCGGACACGTCGAACGGCAAGGACGGCACTCCGACCACCCGCACATGCGGGTTGGCGCCGGTGAACCGGGACAGTAGCCGTATCTCACGTTTGGCGGTTTGACCGCGGTCGGCATGTATCCGCAGCACCGCGGCGGTCAGCGCACTGCCCCTTGAGTCGGACTTGGAGTCGGACTCGGACTCGGACCCGGAGTCGGTCTCCGCCGCGGCGGCTTCCAGATCGACCGCCCCGTCGATGGCTCGTTCCACCGTCATCTCACAGAGCATCGGGTGCGTCCGGTTGAGGATGAGCCCGGCCAGGGGCATACCCTCCGCGGACAATCGGTCGACGAAGAACGTCGCCTCCCGCAGTGCATCGGGTTCGGCGGCCGAGACCACCACGAACTGGGTACCGCGCCGTTTGAGCAACTCGTAGGTGCGGTCGGCCTTCTCCCGGAACCCGCCGAACGTCCTGTCCAGGGACTGCACGAAGTTGGCTGCGTCGGAAAGCATCTGGGAGCCGACGATGGTCGACAGCGCCTTCATTGCCAGACCCATCGCCCCGGCCACCAACTTGCCGAAGCCGCGGCCGGGCCCTAAGAACAGCTTCCACAACCGGCTGTCCATGAAACTGCCCAGCCGTTTGGGGGCGTCGAGGAAGTCCAATGCGTTCCGGGACGGCGGGGTGTCCACCACGACAAGATCCCAGCGATCCTGAGCCAGTAGCTGGCCCAGTTTCTCCATCGCCATGTACTCCTGCGTGCCGGCCAGGGAGGTGGCGACGGTCTGGTAGAACTTGTTGTCCAGAATCGCTTGAGCGCGTACCGGATCGGAGTACTCCAGCACCATCTCGTCGAAGGTGCGGCGCATGTCCAGCATCATCGCGTGCAGTTCCCCGGCGACTTCGGCGCCCAGGGGAACCTGCTGCGGTTCGTTGCCGAGTTCCCTGATGCCCAGCGCCTGGGCCAACCTCTTGGCGGGGTCGATGGTCAGCACCACGACGCTGCGGCCGTACTCCGCCGCCCGCAGTGCCATCGCCGCCGCGGTGGTGGTCTTGCCGACACCGCCCGCCCCGCAGCACACCACCACGCGGTTGGATCTGTCGGACAGGATGGACTTCATGTCCAGGGTCTGCGGTGCCCCGCTCATCGACTCAACCCTTTCCTCTACCTGACGCCCTGTTGGGCAAGGATTTCCGCCAACTCGTACAGACTTCCCAGATCCACGCCATCGGCGACGGTGGGCAGCTCCAGCCTCGGGACGTGAAGCTTCTCCAACTCCAACGCGCTCTCCGATCGCGCCCGGATACGGCTGGCGTGCTCGATCGTCTCGGTGAGCAATCCCGCGAAGTCGGCGTCGGGCAATGAGATTCCCGCCCGCGACAGACCCGCGCGCACCGCCTGTGCGTCGACGTCGCCGTCCGCGGCCCGGGCCAGTTCGTCGGCGGGCAGATAGGCCGGGATGTTGCGGTTGACGATCACGCTGCCGATCGGCAGTTCGAGTTCCTCGAGTTCCTCGATCGCCTCGATGGTCTCCTGGACCGGTAGAGCCTCCAGCAGAGTCACCAGATGAATCGCGGTCTGCTCGGAATGCAGCAACCGGACCACGCCCTCGGCCTGCCCGTGTACCGGCCCGCCCTTGGCGATATCGGACAGCGCCTTGGTGACATCCAGGAATCGCGAGATACGTCCGGTCGGCGGGGAGTCGACGACGATCGCGTCGTACACCGGCCGCTTGTTGGCGTCCAACCGCACCGCGGCCTCTTTGATCTTTCCGGTGAGCAGCACATCCCGCAGGCCGGGTGCGATGGTCGTCGCGAACTCGATGGCCCCCACCCGGCGCATCGCCTTACCGGCCAGACCGAGGTTGTAGAACATGTCCAGGTA
>JAHBAP020000399.1 GCA_018500005.2 Mycobacterium sp.
CAACTTCGCCATCGTCGACGAGGTCGACTCCATCCTGATCGACGAGGCCCGTACCCCGCTGATCATCTCCGGCCCGGCCGACGGCGCCTCGCACTGGTACCAAGAGTTCGCCCGGCTTGCCCCGATGATGGAGAAGGACGTCCACTACGAGGTGGACATCCGCAAGCGGACCGTCGGCGTGCACGAGATCGGCGTGGAGTTCGTCGAGGACCAGCTCGGTATCGACAACCTCTACGAGGCGGCCAACTCGCCGCTGGTCAGCTATCTCAACAACTGCTTGAAGGCCAAGGAGCTCTTCCACCGCGACAAGGACTACATCGTCCGCGACGGCGAAGTGGTCATCGTCGACGAGTTCACCGGCCGCGTGCTGGTCGGCCGCCGCTACAACGAGGGCATGCACCAGGCCATCGAGGCCAAGGAAAAGGTGGAGATCAAGGCCGAGAACCAGACGCTGGCCACCATCACCCTGCAGAACTACTTCCGGCTCTACGAGAAGCTGGCCGGCATGACCGGCACCGCCGAGACCGAGGCCGCCGAACTCCATGAGATCTACAAGCTCGGTGTGGTGCCGATCCCGACCAACCGGGACATGGTCCGCAAGGACGAGTCCGATCTGATCTACAAGACCGAGGAGGCGAAGTTCATCGCGGTCACCGATGACATCGCCGAGCGCTACGAGAAGGGCCAGCCGGTCCTGATCGGCACCACCAGCGTCGAGCGTTCGGAGTACCTGTCGCGCATGTTGTCCAAGCGCGGCATTCCGCACAACGTCCTCAACGCCAAGTTCCACGAGCAGGAGGCCGCCATCGTGGCCGAGGCCGGTCGCCGTGGTGCGGTCACGGTGGCCACCAACATGGCCGGCCGCGGCACAGACATCGTGCTCGGCGGCAACATCGACTTCATCCTCGACCAGCGGTTGCGTGACCGCGGGCTGGATCCGGTCGATACGCCGGAGGAGTACGAGGCGGCCTGGCATGAGGAACTGCCGCTGGTGAAAGACGAGGTCGCCGCAGAGGGCGAGCAGGTTCGCGAGGTCGGCGGCCTCTATGTGCTGGGCACCGAGCGTCACGAGACCCGTCGTATCGACAACCAGTTGCGCGGCCGTTCGGGCCGCCAGGGTGACCCGGGTGAGTCGCGGTTCTACCTGTCGCTGGGCGACGAACTCATGCGGCGCTTCAACGGCGCCACTCTCGAGGCGTTGTTGACCCGGCTGAACCTGCCCGACGATGTGCCGATCGAGGCCAAGATGGTCACCCGGGCCATCAAGAGTGCGCAGACCCAGGTCGAGCAGCAGAACTTCGAGATCCGTAAGAATGTGCTCAAGTACGACGAGGTGATGAACCAGCAGCGCAAGGTTATCTACGCCGAGCGCCGCCGCATCCTCGACGGTGAGGACATGGAGGGCCAGGCGCACGAGATGCTGGTCGACGTCATCACCGCCTACGTCGACGGTGCCACCGCCGAGGGCTATGCCGAGGACTGGGATCTCGAACAGTTGTGGGGCGCGCTGCGCACCCTGTATCCGGTGGGCGTGGATCACCACGACCTGATCGACTCCGACGCGGTCGGCGAGGCCGGTGAGCTGACTCGCGAGGAACTGCTGGAAATTCTCGTCGCCGACGCCGAAAAAGCCTATGCCCGACGGGAAGCCGAAATCGACGCGATCGCCGGACCCGGTGCCATGCGGCAACTGGAGCGCAATGTTCTGCTCAACGTGCTCGACCGCAAGTGGCGCGAACACCTCTACGAGATGGACTACCTCAAGGAAGGCATCGGCCTGCGGGCCATGGCGCAGCGCGACCCGTTGGTGGAGTACCAGCGCGAAGGCTACGACATGTTCCAGGGCATGCTCGAGGCGCTCCGGGAGGAGTCGGTGGGCTTCCTGTTCAACGTCCAAGTCGAGGGTGCCCCGCAAACGCCGGCGGTCTCCGCCCAGGCGATGCCGGAGGGTCTGCGGGCCCGCGGCCTCGACGGGGACGACGACCGCCAGCTGACCTACGTCGGGCCGTCCGAGGATGGCGATGCCGAGATCCAGCGCCACGATGCGCCCGGCAAGGTCAGCCGCCGGGAGCGTCGCCAGGTCGCCCGGCAGCAGACCAGGGAGAAGAAGTTGCTGCGTCGGCGCTAGCCGGCCCCCGGATGGTCGTCATCCGAGGTGCAGCGCGACCACCTGCCAGCGCGGGCCGGTCGCGGTGCTGATCTGCTCGACCCGGGCGGCGATGGCGTGCAGGCGATTACCGCGGGTATAGGCCGCGGCCACCTCCGCGCACCGACCGTCGGTGGTGCTCATCTGCGCCACTACCCGGCGTAGTCGGGCGGTTCCGTTCGCGGGAACGGCTCGCGCCGTCCCGGCCAGCAGTGAATCCACCAATCCCGCGCTCAGCAGCGGACGCAACTGGGCCAGCGGCCGCCGCCGGTCGATGACCTCCAGCACGCGGCGTAGGGCGGCGTCGGCGAAGACCGCTGCAGCGCGGCGGTCCGGCTCCGAGGGGCCGGCCACCGCTGCCGCCGGAACAGGCGGCAGGCAACGAAAAGCGTTGACGGGCGGCAGGATTGGCGGTCCGCCGAATACCGGCGGTTCGTAGTCGGTTACCGGGACAACGGCAGGCATGGCTTCTCCAGGGTTGCATCGTAGGTGCCGGTCGCTGGAGAGTGGCGAACCTCGCGGCCATCATGGCACATCCGGGCGAGGCGCGTATTCGCGCGCATTTCCGGGCCCATCCCGGGATGACCATCACTCCGCGGGGTCTAGCGTGGTCGGAATGGGTTACCTCAGCGACGACGAATGCCAGCAGCCGCATGTCCGCACCGACAGCCCGCCACGTCGCAACGAGGTCGTGCAGACGAGCCGGGATGTCGAGGCCGGCGAGTACGCCATCGACGATCCCGTCGTCTTGGGGCCAGGGATGCCGCCCGAGGATGGTTCCTGCGGTCAGTTCGCTGTGCAATTTCATGTCACCACCGCAACAGTGGTCGGTCTCAAACGCATCGCCGATGCGCGCGGGGTGAGTGTGCCGGAATTGTGCCGACAGGTCGTCGGCGTTTTCGTTGCGCAACAGGAAGGCGAGCTGGCCGCGCTGCTCGCCGCTGAGGCCGAGGCCGCCGACTACCGGCCCAGCCTGCGCCAGTCGTAGTCGTGATGGATGCCCTAGGTCGGGACGAAGACGGTGGCGCGGACCGCAAGATGGTCGGAACCGGGAACCCGGACGGTCCGTAGACCCGCCGCCGAACTGTTCCTGGTCAGGATGTGGTCGATACCGATCAGCGGTGGTACCCGGGAGTCCGCGGGAAACGTCGGGTTGAGGCCGGCACCGGATTGTTCCGCCGCGTCGCGATACCCGTTATTCAACAGCCGACGGAAGGGCAGCATGTCGGCCGTGGCGTTGAAATCACCGGCGACGATCACCGCGCCGTCGCCCGCCCACCGAGCCGCATCCGTGAGAGTCCCTGACAGAGAAACCATTTCGTTGCGCCAACCGTCGATCGGCCACGGCCACGGGCCCACCACGTGGGCGCCCAGCACGACCGTGTCTGCGGGGGTCCCGGGGATCTTCACGGTGGCGCTGAGCATGCCGAGGCGGTAGCCGCTGATCCGGACGTTGTTCGCCATCCGGTGCCGACTCCAGATGCCCACCCCGCCGGGGGATTCGTTCGTGTCGAGCGCCCGGTAGGGGAAATCCGAGGCGAGTTCGGACAGCCCGCGGGCGAACTCGGGGGTGAGTTCCTGGGCGATGAACAGGTCGGCGTCCGAACGGGCCAGGTTGACAACGGATTTCATATCGGCCTGGCTCTTGCCGAGGTTGATGGTGACCACCCGGACCGCGACACCGCCACTGCGGTCGCTCGGCAGCAGTCGCGGCAGCTGCACGACGACCCCCGCGACCACCAGTGCCACGGCCACTGCTGCCGCCGGCCACCGGCGGTTGCCGAGGAGTAGTAGAACCGCGGCCATTCCGGCGCTCATCGTCAGATAAGGCGACAGAGCCGCAACAAAGAGGACACCATGGTTGACGACCGGCACGAAGCGGACCGCCAGTCCGACCACGGCGATCAGGAACGCGAACCAGGCCAGCAGGTCACGGGCTGTCCGCGTCACCACCCGAATCCGACGAGTTTCAGACCCGATCCGGCAAAAGTGGCTTCGGGCAGGCAATTTCGACCGTCCACCACGAGATTGCCGCGCATTACCCGACGGAGTCCTTCGGGGTCGATGAGCCGGAATTCCGGCCATTCGGTCGCGACCACCACTGCGTCCGCCCGGTCGGCCGCGGCATAGACGTCGTCAGCCAGTCGGACGTCGCTGAACTCCGCCGGAAGCGTCTTGACGACGGGATCGAACGCCGAGACCGCTGCGCCCCCGGCAAGCAGGCGCTGTGCGATGTCCAGGGCCGGCGCGTCGCGCAGGTCGTCGGTTCCGGGCTTGAACGCCAAACCCAGCAAGGCGATCCGACGGCCCTTGAGCGAGTGCAGTTCGCGTTGCAGCTTTCGCACTGCGCTCGCTCGCTGGCTCTGGTTGATCTCGATGGTCGCGTGCAACATCGAGGGGGTGTAGCCGTACTCCTGGCTCGAGGCGATCAGCGCCGACACATCCTTGCCGAAGCACGAACCGCCCCATCCGACACCGGGATTGAGGAACGCGCTGGAGATCCGGTGGTCGGCGCCGATGGCGGGCAGCACCTCGCGGACGTCGGCGCCGAACAGTTCGCACATCTGCGCGATCTCGTTGGCGAACGAGATCTTCGTCGCCAGAAACGCATTGGCGGCGTACTTGATCATCTCCGCCGAGGTCAGCTCGGTGGTGATCAAGTCCGGGCGAAGTCCGCGCCGGCTGCCGTCGAAGGTTTGGTCGAGTACCGGCTGATACAACTCTGCGACCCTGGACACGTCGGCGGCCGCACCGCCGAGCACGATGCGGTCCGGATAGAGGAAATCGTCGATCGCCGACCCCTCCCGGAGGAACTCCGGGTTGGACACCACCGCGAATGACAACTCGCGGTTGCCCAGCAGGGCGTCTTCGAGGATGGTTCGTGTCCAGTTGCCCGAGCCGACCGGCACCGTGGACTTGTTGACGATCACCACACCCGGGCGAAGATACGGCGCCAGGGACTCGATGGCGCCTTCCAGTTGGTCGAGGTCCGGTGACCCGTCCGGACCGGGTGGAGTGCCGACGCACAGGAAGACGAACTCCGCGTCGGAGAGTGCCTCCTGGATGTTGTCGGTGAACCCTAACCGGCCGGACGCCATCGTCGACTTCAGCATCTCCGGCAGGCCCGGCTCGACGAAGGGCACCTCGCCACGCCTGAGCCGGCTCGCCCGCTCGGTATTGGTGTCCAGGCCGCACACCTCATGTCCGAGGAACGCCAGGCAGGTGGCGGTGACGGCGCCCACGTAGCCGGTGCCGATGACGGCGACCTTGTGCCGCGGAGTCGACGGCTTGGCGGCGCGACTGCCGATCAGCGGGGTGGTGGACGGCTGGACGCCTGCGGCCCGGTCGCGGAACCAGTCGATGGTCGCGCGCAGCCCGTCGCGGACGTCGACCCGCGGCTCCCACCCCAGCTTCGTGCGGGCGACGGTGATGTCGGGCTGGCGCTGCGACGGGTCGTCCTCGGCGCGTGGGATGAAACTGAGCGGTGAGTCGGACCCGGTCAGTTCCCGGATCAGTTCGGCGAGTTCCAGAACCGTCATCTCGTGCGGGTTGCCGACGTTGACCGGCCCGGCGAGGTCGGAGAACAGCAACCGCAGCGCCCCGTCGATCAGGTCGTCGACGTAGCAGACCGACCGGGTCTGACTGCCGTCGCCCTGGACGGTCAGCGGCTCGCCGGCCAGGGCCTGGGTGATGAAGTTCGGGATGGCGCGGCCGTCGTTCGGGCGCATCCGCGGGCCGTAGGTGTTGAAGATCCGCAGGATCGCAGTGTTCACGCCGTGTTTGGTGCGGTAGGAGGTGGTGAGCGCTTCGGCGAACCGTTTTGCCTCGTCGTAGCACCCGCGCGGGCCGACCGGGTTGACGTTGCCCCAGTAGGTTTCCGGCTGGGGGTGGACCAGTGGGTCCCCGTAGGCCTCCGAGGTCGACGCGAGCAAATAACGGGCGCTCTTCTCCATCGCCAGGCCGAGGGTGTTCAGCGTGCCCACCGATCCGACCTTCATGGTTTGGATCGGCAGTTCGGCATAGTCCACCGGTGATGCCGGCGAGGCGAAGTGCAGGACGTAATCGACCGGTCCGGCGATCGAGATGTAGTTGGTGACGTCGAGTTCGATCAGTCGGAAGCCGTTGCGGCCCAGCAGGTGCGCGACGTTGTCCGGGGAACCGGTGGAGAAGTTGTCCAGGACCGTCACGTCTACGTCCTGATCGAGCAGGCTCTCGGCGAGATGGGAGCCCAGGAATCCGGCACCGCCGGTCAATACCGCATGTGGCCGCATCTCCTCTGTCCTCCTGTTCGTCGCGATCGTCGCGATCGTCGCGAAAGCCGTGCGGCGTTACGCTATCAACTCACACGCGCGAGCAAACAGTGCCGATCGCAGGGAGATCGCGAACATGAGCCAGACCATCCTGGTGACCGGTGGCGCCGGGTTCATCGGCAGCCACACTTGTGTCGAGTTGCTCAACGCCGGCAATGACGTCGTCATTCTCGACGACTTCTCAAACAGCCATCCGGAGTCACTGGGCCGGGTCCGCGAGATCACCGGGAAGTCGGTTGCCGTGCACGCCGTCGACCTGCGTGACCGCACCGGTCTGTCGGCGGTGTTCGACGCGCATCCGATCGACGCGGTGATCCACTTCGCCGCCAAGAAGGCCGTCGGCGAGTCCACCCAGATACCGCTGGAGTACTTCGACATCAACATCGGTGGCACCACCAATCTGCTCCGCACGATGAACGACCACGGTGTCACGCGTCTGGTGTTCTCCTCGTCGTGCTCGATCTACGGCGACGCGCCCGCCGAACCGCTGGCCGAGTCGGCCCCGGCCGCCCCGACCAACCCCTACGCGCTGTCGAAGTGGATATGCGAACAACTGCTGTCGGAGGCGTGCCGGCACCTGCCCGCGCTGTCGGTGATCGCGCTTCGGTACTTCAACCCGATCGGCGCGCACCCCAGCGGACGGCTGGGTGAGGACCCGTTGGGGGTTCCCTACAACGTGATGCCCTACCTGGCGCAGATCGCGGTCGGCAGGCTCTCCGAACTGAGCGTGTTCGGCGACGACTACGACACTGGAGATGGAACGGCGATCCGCGACTACATTCACGTCGTCGATGTCGCCGATGCGCACCGGGTCGCATTGGAGCACCTCGACGACCGCACCGGCTTCCAGGTCTTCAATCTCGGCACCGGATCGGGTGTCTCGGTGCTGCAACTCGTCGCCGCGTTCGCTGCCGCCTGCGGCAAGGAGATCCCTTACCGGATCGTCGGCCGGCGGCCGGGTGACGTACCGAGCCTGGTTGCCGATCCGGAGCGCGTCGATCGCGAATGGGGTTGGCGCACAAAGCGGGACCTGGCCCAGATGTGTGACGATGCCTGGCGGTTCCAGAACCAGAACCCGGCAGGGTACGTCGGTGTGGCGGCAGTCAGCCCCGACGAGGTCAGCGGCCGGGAGTCCTGAACAGCCCGCGCAGCCGCACCGCCAGTGACTGCCTGACCTGAACCAGGAAGCTGGCGACGACAGGAGCCATATCGTCGGCGGCCAGCCAGGCCGCCTTCGGCCGACCGTGGCCGCCGAACCCCTCGAGCGGATGACGTGGTTCGGATACCAGGCTGGGGATGTCCCATGCCTCGACGGCAAATCGCTCCCCATCGATCTGGGCGCCGACGGGAATCTGGCGACCGGACAGGTCCAGGTGCATGGCCCGGACCACGTCGACTCCGGCGGTGTCTTCGAACAGGCGGAACTGCGCACCGACGCGGGGATTGAAATCGAGCAGGTAATAGCGGCCGGTTCGCCGGTCGAGCCGCCAGTCGATGTCGAAGATCCCCCGGTAGCCCACCTTCGCGCAGAACAACTCCGCCAGGGCGACGAGTTCGGGGTTTGGCGCACTGTAGGCCGCCGCGGTCGCCCCGCCGCGGACCGGCCAGGACCGCACCTTTCGGCCGGTGAACACGACCCGCGCCGCGCCGGCGCCGTCGCAGTAGCCGTGGGTGAACCAGTCCTCGCAGTGCTCGTCGGGCAGGTACTCCTGCACCAGCACCTGAAACGGCTCCGCCCATCCCCGGGCCATTCCCTGCAGTTCCTCGGCGGTGCGCGCCAGGGTGGAGTCCACGACGCTCTGGGCCTGGCCGCGCAGTGCGGTGCTCTTCACCATGACCGGCGGGGAGATCTCGGCCAGTGCCGCGTCGATTTGAGCCGGCGTGTCCGCGGCCACCGACAGCGGTACCGGCATGCCGTGGCGTCGGCACAAGTCGGCGAGACTTTCCTTGTCCGCCAACTGCCCGGGCAACTTCCGGTCCACGTCCGGGAGCACGAACCATTCCTCGAGAACGGCGCGCCGCCGGGCGACCAGGACCGCCATCTCATCGGAGGTGCAGACGATCACCGATCGGCGACCTAGTTCGCGACCGAAGCCAACGAGGCGGTCGAGTAGAACGTCGTACCCCTCGCCCCGGTAAGGCTGCCAGAGAATCTGTCCACGCGCGTAGCGAGACTTCATGACGGGCGCCTTCGGGTGTCCCACCACCGCGTACACCGGGACGCCCGCCCGCCCCAGGCTGCGAAAGACTCCCAGGCAGTTGTGTTGGAGCGAGAACGGTGTCACCCACAACACCACGGCGGGCAAACCGACGTCCAGGTCCGGGGTTGCGTGGGAGCGGTCGGGGCGTAGGACTAGGTCGCTCCACCTTCGCCGGGCGCCACCCATGGCGATCGATCGTACTTTGGGTCTGTTCGACTTCGCGAGTTGAAGGGCCGCGGTTTCCTACTGGGCAGCGATCCGCCGGGCCGAATCGCGCCGCAGTGCGCGGCGATGGTTGCGTCGGCTGCGAAGGTAGGCCAACGGCCCGTAGAGCCGTCCCTTCAGTTCCACCCTGGTCAACTCCGGCGGATACTCGACATCGGGTTTGTCGGTGCCCTGCCCGCGCCGCGCGAAGGCGATGATCGCCGGTATCCGCGCGATCAGCCGCAGGCCGTCGAGGGGATGGGCCACAACGAGTTTGGTGAGGTATGCGGTGAATCCGACACCGTAGGTGTAGAACTGGTCCCGCAGCGCCGGGTAGTCGGCACGGTGCAGATGGTTCACCAGCGCGGCCGGCTGGTACACCAGTTGATAGCCCGCCTGCACGATCCGGTAGTAGATGTCGAGGTCCTCGCCGTTCTTGGCCAGTGTTCCCGGCCCCAGCACGGGGTCCAGCCCGCCGACCGAACGCAGGGCGGTCGCCCGGAAGGCCATGTTGGCGCCGGTGCCGAACATGCTTGAGCGCCAGGGGAACAGCCGGTCGTCGGGCCGGTTGGCGGCCAGGTCGAACACCCGTCGGCGGAACCCTTTGTTGAATCCGCTGTGGGTGTCGAACCAGTACTGCGACGGTGTCTCGATCTCCTGCGGGACTACCAGTCCGGTGACGCAGCCGACGTTGTCGCCCATCGCGAATCCGCGCAGGAGTTCGCGCAGCCAGTGCCGGTCGACGATCACGTCGTCATCGGTGAAGGCGATGAACTCCCCGCCGGCGTGCCGCAGGCCGCAGTTGTGCGCCCAGCCCAGACCCGGATGCGGTTCGCGCACATAGTGAATCCGCGGATCGGTGGCGTACCGATCGGCAATCAGGTCGGCGGTGTCCTCGGTGGACGGGGCGTTGTCGACCACGACGATCTCGTAGTTCGAATAATCCACCCGATCGAAGGCCGCCAGGCACAGCGCCAGGCTGTCGGTGCGGTTCCGGGTGGCGATGATGACGGTGATCAGTGGGCAGTCCGCGGTGGCGCGGTCGCGTTCGACCAGGCACGGTGGCCGGGTGTCGCCGGGGATCCCGGTGACCGCCAGCGACGACAGCTCTGCCATCCCGTCTGCCTGCAGATGCTCGTTGATCCGCGCCCCCAGATCAGCCCAGATTTCCCGGGCCAACACTTCGGCGGGCAGCGTCCCGCCCGGCAGAGTGAGCTCGATCATGCCCAGCGGTTCGTCGTGCAGTCGCACCAATGCCCAGGCCCTGGTGTATACGGCGCCTTGTTTATCGCGGGTCGCTGCGACCTCGGGCAGGGCTTCGCCGATCTCGACCTGCAGCATTCTGATCGGGGCGAAGTTCGGCAACTCTGCGCTCACCCGAGCACCTCCCGGTACACCGACTCGATCTGCCCGACGACCGTGCTCGCGTGGAAGGCGGTGACCCGTTCGCGGCCGGCGGCGCCCATCCGCGCCGCCAGCGTGGGGTCGTCGACCAGCGTTGCCATCGCGGTGCGTAACGCATCGGAGTCCCCGGGCTCCACCACGATTCCGGTCTCGCCGTCGGCGACGATCTCCGGCAGCCCGCCGATGCGCGAGGCGATCACCGGCTTTCCGGCCGCCATCGCCTCCATGGCGACGCCGGGACAGGGGTCGGGCCAGATGGACGGGACGATGCCGGCCAGACTGTGCCGCCAGGCGGTCATCACGGCGGTATGCGGCCAGTTCTTGAGCACGATGACGTTGTCGGGAAACGACTTCGGCGACTCGGGCAGGGTGTAGCCGACGAGGACCAACGGGGGAGCCCCTGCGAGTCCGGCGTAGGCATCCAGCAGCGTCTCGACGCCCTTTTGCCGGGTCAGCGATCCGACGAAGAGCAGGTAACCGTCCGCGGGAAGCCGATCGCGATACGACTCGTCGCCGAGATCCCCGACGGTGTCCGGAATGAAGTTGGGAATGATCCGGTAGGGACTTGAGCCGCCTGCCAGGCCGTTGCCGATCGCCACCGCTTCGCTCACCGGGATGAACATGTCGACCATGCGGCGCTCGGGCACGGCGGTCGCCCAGTTACCCACGGCCACCGCAGTGCCCTTGACCACCCCGCTGTAGCTGATGGTGGCGCAGGACAGGCATTTCACCGGACCGGGCCCGGCGCAGGGTTCACCGTCGCGCATCAGAATCCAGTTCGCGCAACGCATGTTGTAGTCGTGCACGGTGGCGACCAGCTTGGCCTGGCTGCTGCCCTTGATCGGCAGGAACGACCGACCCATCCAATTGTGCGAATGGACCACATCCGGCCGTTCGCGCCGGACCACGTCGCGGATTTCGCCGACCAGTTCCGGGTCCGGTATCGGGGGCGCATGGGTGCGGTCCCGGAAAATCCGCTCGGACCGCTGCAGGGTGCCGCGAAGGCGGTAGACCCGCACCCCGGCGTCCTCCTCGTAGGGTTCCAGGCCGGGGCCGGCCAGGGTGGCCACTGCCACGTCATGCCCCCGTGCGACCAGTGCGATGCTCAGGTTCCGTACGTACTGTTGTGCTCCGCCGATCATCGGGGGGTAGGAGTCGATGAGCATCAGGATGCGCATGGGTGCCTTCGGGTGTCGGCCATGAACTTTCGATGGTTGGCTGCCGAGGCGTCGCCGCCCGGACCGCGGGCCTCGCCCGGTTATCGTAAGCGGTCAGCCAGCAAATGCCGCCCCGATGGCCGGTCGCTAGCCTGCTACGGCGCGGATGACCGATGATAGGACCGGAATCGGAATGAGAATCGAAGGAACTCGGTCACCCTGACTGTCAACGCAACCGACGGCCCCCGCCCCGCTGGGCAGACCGGCGTGGTGGAGCACGACGGCGTTCAGGCCTATCCGCACCATCGTGGCCGAGTCATCCTGATCCTCTGGCAGTTGATCGCCATGGCGGGCCAGGTGTCGGCGATTCACCTGGCCCGGTTGGGACACGAGAAACCGGCGGACGTCCTGTCGACCGTGTGCATGGGGGTGATGTACGGCAGTGCGGTCTGGGTGCTGACCCGGCCCAAGCTGTCCCGGACTTCGCGCAATATGGCGATCGCCTGCCTGGCCGTGACGCCGACGCTGATGTCGCGCGCCAATGATCCGCTGATATTCACCGGGTTCGACGAGCAACTACACATGCGCACCCTCGCCGACATCATCGCCTCGCACCGGTTGTTCGAACCCAATCCGGTGCTCGAGATCAGCCCGCGTTATCCGGGTCTTGAGACGGTCACCGTCGTGCTGAGTGAGTTCGGCCTGCCGCCCATGGTGGCGGCCCTGGCCGTCATCCTCATCGCCCGCCTGATCCTGGTATTCGTCCTGAGCGACGCCGTCGAACTATTGACCGAGAGCTCCCGGGCGGGTGGCCTGGCGGTCGCCGTCTACGCGCTCTCGCCGCAGTTCGTGTGGTTCAACTCCCAGTTCTCCTATCAGACCGTGTCACTTCCGCTGGCCCTCGGAGCGATAAGCATGATCGGGCGGGCGCGCCACTCCGAAAACCCGCTGCCACTGTTCGGCGGCGCGACGGTGTGCCTGCTGGGGGTGGCACTGACGCACCATCTGACGAGCTTTCTGACCGTCGCCTTCCTGTGCGTCTGGACTCTGGCCGAGCACGGGCAGGCCCGGTTGCGGGTCGCCTACGGCGCGATGGCGGCCCTTGCGGCGACGGTGTTGTGGGCGATCGTGCAGCGTTCCTCCCTGACGCAGTATTTCGGCCCGATGCTCGATGACTTGATCTCCGAACTCAGCGGGGGCGTGCGCCGGCAGGCTTTCCACGACTCGTCGGGAACGGCGACACCGCTGATGGACAAGATTCTCCTGCTCACCTATGCCGGGGCTCTCACCCTCACCGTGATGGCGTTGTTCTTCCTGACCTTGCGCTGGCAGCGCCGCCGCGAACACGACCTGCACTACTGGAACCCCCAACTGCTGGTGCTGGGCCTGAGCCTGGCCATCCCGATCCTGCTTGCCGCTCGGGTCGTTCCCAAGGGTGTCGAGATCTTCACCCGCTCAAGTAGCTTCCTGTTCCTGCCGTTGAGTTTCGTGGTGGTCAACTACATGGGCCGGCTGGACTGGTGGCATATGGGCCGGCTGCCGCATCGTCCTCCCCAGGAGTTCGGTCCGGAACCCAAACGGCGGCGCGACCTGTTGTGGCATGTCGTGGCCACCGTGCTCGCGTCGGTGGTGTTCCTCGGCGGGTATGTGCTGGGAAGCGGACCGGCCTGGATGCGCCTGCCGGGTAGTTACATGCCTGCGGCGGATTCCCGTTCGATGGACCCCGAAACCCTCGCGGCGGTGCGGTGGGCCGACGAGTCGCTGCCGCCCGGCAGTCGTATCGGTGCCGACCGGGTCAGCGCGGTCCTGCTCGCATCGGAAGCGCAACTGTGGCCCGTGTACGAAGGATTAAACGGGGTTAAGACACCCGACCTCTACGTTCCGTATCAGTGGGGGCCGGAACAGTCCGACGCGGCCAACGCACTGAAGATCCGGTACCTGTACGTCGACCGGCGGATGGCCGACAGTCTTCCGCCCTTCGGCATCTACTTCAACACCGGCGAGGCCGGCCAGGGTAAGCAGTTGACTCCCGCTCAACTCACCAAGTTCGACCGGGTTCCCGGTATCAAGATGGTGTACCGGCACGGCCCGGTTTCGATCTATGACCTCAAAGGACTCGGCCTGACGGAATACCGAAACGGTTGGGTCGGTTCGACGCCGGTGCTGCGTCCGGTCGACCAGGTCGCCATCGGTCTGGTGGTCGGCCTCTTCATCGCCTGGGTGATGGGTAGCCGATTCTGGCCCCGGATCCTCGCGCAGGCTCGGGGGATGTGGCGCGCCTGTGGGCCCGCCGACGGCGCGGCTGTCCTGTTGGCCGCGACCGGTCTGGTGTCGGCCGCTCTGCTGTTGCTGCATGTATGGCTGACCCCACTGCTGCTCATTTCCGGGCTCGGGGTCCCCATGCTGGTGTTCCCACACAGAACGGCGGCAATGCTGCGGCGGGCCACATCTCGGGTGACCCGGCGGGGCGTCCTGGTCACCGGCGCGTTGTTGATTCCGTTGGCGGCCATCATCGGCTTCGCCGTTTACGACGCGGCCGCCGAGGATGTCGTCGAGGTGCGTCACATTCTCGAGGACCCGCAAGCCGTCCACATCCCCCCGGATACCCAACGGGGTTGAGGGGTGTGGCCGGAACGAAAAAGATGAGAAGCTTCCTGTGAGCAGCAAGCGGAGTTTCCTGCTGCGCAACGCCGCGGCACTGGTATCCACTTCGGTGGTGACCGCGGGGCTGGGCTTCGTGTACTGGACCGTTGCCGCGCGGATGTACGCGGTATCCGACGTCGGTGAATCGACCACAGCCATCTCGGCGATGAGTCTGATAGCGCCGTTCACGGTCCTGGGTTTCGGTACGGCGCTGATATCGCGGCTACCGACGATGACTTCCGGTCGTGCCCAACTGGTCTCCACCGCCGTCGTGATGTGCTCACTGGCCGCGTGTCTGGTCGCTCTGGCGTGCGCGATGATCCTGCCGGCCAAGTTCATCGGGCTTCCGGGAATCGGCGAAAGCATCTGGCCCACAATGCTTTTCGTGGGCGGGGTAGCTGCTCATGCGGTTGGTCAACTTCTCGACAATGCGCTCCTGAGCGCCACCGGCGGCGGTATCCAACTCGGGCGTAACACCGTTTTCGCTGTTACCAAGCTCGCTTTGCTGGTGATCTTCGCCCTGACGCTGAATCGGTACGGCTCTTTGAGCATCTACGCAAGCTGGTTCATCGCCGGCGTGATATCGATTCTGGTTGTCGGCGTCAAACTTGTCCGGGACCACCGTCTGCCACTGCGAGAGCTTCGGCCCCGGCTGTCGGCGTTGGACGGGCTGCACTTCCACGCCGTCAAACACCACCTTCTGAACCTGTCGCTCTCGGTTCCGTACTACATGATGCCGATCGTCGCCAACGTGATCCTGGGCTCGGAGAAGGCCGGCTACCTCTACGCGACGTGGTCGCTGGCCGGATTCGTCTTCATGCTCCCGATGGCGATGTCGCTCTCCCTCTTCGCCTCCGGGGCAAAGGATTCCAGCGCGATCCTGCGGGAGTTCCGGTTCAGCCTTCGCTCATCGATGGCCGCCTGCGCGGCCGCCAATCTGATCATCCTGCCGTTCGGCGGGCTGGTGCTTCGGATCTTCGGGCCGGCCTACGAGGCGAATGGGCACGCGCTGCTCATCGTGCTGTGTATCGGCGGCTTCGGCGTGATCATCAGGGATCACCATGTGGCCGTTGCCCGGATACTCGGTCACGTCGGACGCGAGGCTGCCGTGATGATCGCCCTCGGCGCGGGCGAGATCATTGCGGCGGCGATCGGGGCCTACCGAGGCGGGCTGCTCGGATTGGGTATCGGGTGGCTGGTCGCGATTGCAATAGAGGTTGCGGTGTGCACGCCTTTGGTCTGGCGGGCCTATCGTGGCCGCCTCACCGTCCCCG
Source organism: Mycobacterium sp. (assembly GCA_018500005.2). Classification (GTDB taxonomy): domain Bacteria; phylum Actinomycetota; class Actinomycetes; order Mycobacteriales; family Mycobacteriaceae; genus Mycobacterium. Next base: position 15,340 of record JAHBAP020000399.1, read on the forward strand.
GCTCGGCGGGCGCGGGTCCGGACGGTCCTGTACCAACCGATGACCGCGCTGGGATGATGGGCGAAGCAGGTACGGCGGAGAGTTGAGGTCAAGTGGTGATCGCGGCAGGGCGCATCGGACTGGTCGCTGCCCTTATCACCGCCATGGGCATCGTCAGCATCCTGAACCCGGACCAGGCCGCTGATTCCTCGCCGCATGGCTGCAGTGACCCGCCGGCTACCCTTCCGCTGGCCGGTGCCTTTTCAGCCGCCCTGCCGAGCCAGGACACGCCGCACACGGAGTTGTTCGACGATTTCCAGGGGGCGCCCGGCGCCCCGCCTGACCCGGCGAAATGGACCGTCATCGAGGGTGCCGGCTGGGACCGTGGAGACCAGAAGTACGCGCGGGAGAACGCCGTGCTCGACGGTGAGGGGCACTTGGTGCTCCGCGCCGAGCAGGCCGGCGGCGGCCATGCCTCCGGCCGTGTAGAGACCCGCCGAAAGGCTGCCTTCGGCTACGGCACGCTGATCGCGCGGATCAAGATGCCCGCCGGCAAGGGGCTGTGGCCGGCGTTCTGGTTGATGGGCGCCGATGAGGACAACCGCCCGTGGCCCGAAGCGGGGGAGATCGATGTCGTGGAGTTGGTCTCCGACCCCCGGCGGCGGTACTCCTCGCTGCACGGTCCGATTCCGGATGTGAAGGACCATCTACAGGCTCAGGTCGTCGGCGACTCACCCGACCTGAGTGCGGATTTTCACGATTACTGGGTGATCCGCGAGCCGGATCGCGTGATCGTCGGCATCGACGATATCGTCTGGGCCGACTTCACGCCGAAGTCGTTGCCGCCCAATGCCAGCTGGGTGTTCAACAAGCCGTTCTGCGTGATCCTCAATCTCGCCGTCGGCGGGGACTGGGCCGGGCCGCCCGACGGTTCCACCGTGTTCCCGGCCGCCATGCTGGTCGACTGGGTGCATTGGCAGCCCGCGGTCTAGGGCTCGTCGATAGCGGCCGCGGCCTCGGTGGAGGTCTGCTTCTTGGTGCGCAGCACGATGAGCACCGCGCCGGCCAGGGCGAGCAGGGCGATACCGCCGGCTCCCCACCACACCCAGTTGTCACCGCTCTGACCCTGCGATGCCGACTCGTCGGTCGGCAGGTCACTTGGCCGGTTGGGAACGGTGACCGGTTCACTGCCCGGTGTGAAGATGACGGCCCGGCCGTCGAGTTCCGGCCAGCGGCCCTTGCCCAACGACAGGCGACGGAGTAACTCGTCGAGTTGCGCCGGGTCGCCGGTGGACGTGGCGATCAGCACGGTGCGCTGACCGTCGAACACGGTCTGCAATGAACCGTATTTGATCGCCGGGTCGAGGGTCAGGGTGGTGGGCTCGCCGGCACTGTTCATCGCGTCGATGGTGACTTTCCCGAGGTCCGCGCTGATCGGCAGTGTCACCGACGGGTCTTTCCATCCGTCGGCGGAGATCAGGATCGCCGGCTCGCCGCTGTCGATCGCCTGCTGTAGTTGGGTCACCTCGGTGATCAGCGGCAGTTTGCTGCTGCGTTGTAGGCCGACGATGATTCGGGCGGCGCGCACAGTGTCGTTGAAGGTGTCCGTGCCGATCCCGATCTGTACCCGCGGCATAAGCGCCTGCGGCAGGGCCCGGAAGCCGGGCGGCACCGGCGGACTGGCCCGGCTTACCGATATCTCGGTGCTGGGGTCGATCCGCAGCGTCGGGTTCAGGTAGTCATTGCAGTGCCCGCGATCGCCGGTGGTCTGGAGCGTGATCTTCAGGCCGGTGACCCGCTGTGCCATCCGGTTGGGGATGGTCACCCAGCGGTCGATGATGCCTTCGGAGTTGGCTGCCCAGCGATCGAACACCTGGTCGCCGATCGACGCGGTCACCTCGCTGTTGAAATTGCTCGGCAGCGGAGTGAAGGAGCCGATCACATGCACCCGGATGTCGTCCACGGGCTGGGCGAATACGCTTTGGTCGATGGAGATCGTGGCGTTGGGCCGCAGCGCTTCCGAACTTTTCACCGGCTGTTTGAGGTCGGCCAGTGTCACCGAGTCGGCGGCCGGCTTGAGTTCGGTCGTCAACGGCCCGGCGACGGCCTTGCCGCTGAGCGCGAACGGCAGGGACGGGTCGGTCAGCAGCCGGGTTTGGTTGATCAGCTCATCGCCCGGGCCGGAGATCAGCAGCGAGGGCATTCCGGCTCCGCGTTGCAGGGTCAGCCCGGCGTCCGGGCCTTCCTTGATGACGATCTGCCGCTCGCCCGGCGCTGACTCGGGCAGGGTGGTCTGGCCGTCCGGCAGGGCAATGACAGCGACATCGGTTCCTTGCCAGCCGAACCGTGCTGTCAGGTCGGCTGCCAGTTGGATGGCGGCATCCGATTCGACCGGCGACAGCGTTCGCGGCACCGCGATGGTGACCCGGCGCAGTGCCGGCGGCAGGAAGGCGGCCACTGTTGTGGGGGGCGCCTGGGTGCCGCCGAAGGTAATGGAGCTGTCCACCATCCGGATCGCGTTTTCGGCGTCCCAGCAGAAGGATTCGATCGCCGGAACCGCGGTGATCGTCAACGTGACACTGGCCCAGTTGTCGAACGACTCGATCCCGTCGAGGGGAATCGCCAGCCGCGACTGATCCTTGAGCGGCAACGGCATCCGGCTGAGGGTCCGGCCGTTTTGGGTCACGGACAGATACCCGAAGCGCAGCTCCACCGGAATCTCGACTGTCGCGTTGAGACGGGCCGGTACCAGACCTGTTGGGACGATGAACGAAAACGTTCCTTTGGAAACCTCTCTGGGGTCGAACTCGATGGTGTTCGAGGAACCGAGGTCGGCCAGCGGGAACGCCGCATCGTCGCGGGGAACGGTCGGCGGGGTACCGTCCGGCCTCGGCTGGTCGGGGCTCATCGCAACCGGCGGTGTGCCAGGTGCCGGCGGCCCGGTCGTGACGGGTGTCGGTGGCTCGGTCGGTTCGGCCACCGCATACGGCGTCGTACCGGACCCCAGCACGACCATCGCAGCCGCGCCGACGAGCGCGGTCGACCGGCGCAGACTCATCACGGCAGAACTCTACCGAAGGTCGGAAATGCGTACACGGCTAACCCTTGCGCATTCACCGGGAGCTCCCGGGGGCTTTCAAGCGGGCTTTCACGCTGGCATAGACGTATCCGTACGCCGTCGCCGCAAACCCGACCACCATGGCTGCGCTCTGCCCGAGATGACCGAGCCGACGGCCGGGTGTGCGGGCGGCGGTGACCAGTTCCCGGGCGAAGGCCTTCGGCAGCACCGCAACGGTGAACCGCCGCTCGGTGCTCAACGCGTCGGACTGACCGACCATGGTGCTGAGTTGCCGCTTGGAGAATCCCTCCCAGAAACACCGGCGCAGGAAGTACTTCCAGGTGGTGCGGTCGTCGGAGACCCAGTGTCGGACCTTGACCGAAGGGTCGAGCAGCAGCAGGGGAGCGGCCGTCTGCTGGTTGATCCGGATGCACAGTTCCGTCTCGTCGCACCGCATCAGATTGGATCCGGTCTGCCCGATCTCGGGATTGAACCCGCCGACGGCATCCAGGGCTTCGCGGCGGAAGGACATGTTGCAGCCCAACAGATTGCGCACCGGTGCCCGGTGCTCGGGAAGGCCTTCGTGGCTGCAGCCGACCACCCAGTTGAAGGTGTCCGGGAACCAGGCCGGACGTTCGGCCGGCCAGACCGGCTGTGCGTTGCCGCCGACGCCGGTCACCGCGGGGTCGCGGTAGTCCTCGCGCAGCCGTTCCAGCCAGCCGGGCTGGACCTGGGCGTCGTCGTCGACGAACGCGACGACATCACAGCGTGACGCCTCGATCCCGGCATTGCGGGCACCGCATATTCCCTGGTCGTTCCGGTTGGGCACCACCGTGGCCCGCGATCCGTACTCTGCCGAGACCCGTGCCAATAACTCTTCGTTGTAGTCGATGACGACCACCAGCTGATCGTCCGGCCGCAACTGGGCCAGGATCGCCTCGATGGAGCTGTCCAGCAACTCCCGGCGGGCGTCGGTGTAGGCGCATACGACGGCTGAGATCGTCACCACGGTATCGACAGACATGCCTCCACCCTTTCGGGGCAGTACTTTTCTGGGATCGCTGGCGGTCACTATAACCACTGGCCCGCGCCGCGGTAGGCGGCAAGAGATGGTCGCTCGCCATGGGAGGCGCAGCCGGGCGCGGCCGAGCCGCTACCGTGTCAGTTACCTGAACGGGGGTGACTGAGGAGGGACGATGGTGGCACGACTGTCGACCTCCGATGCGGCGTTCTACCACCAGGAGAACACCGCGACACCGATGTACGTCGGGTCGTTGTCCATCCTGCGCCGGCCTCGCGGCGGCCTGAGTTACGACGCGCTGCTGGAGACCGTCGAGCGACGGCTGCCGCAGATTCCGCGGTATCGGCAGAAGGTCCGCGAGGTGACGCTGGGCATCGCTCGGCCGGTCTGGATCGACGACCCCGACTTCGACATCACCTACCACGTCCGACGTTCGGCACTGCCGTCCCCCGGCAGTGACGCGCAGCTTCACGAACTGGTCTCCCGGCTGGCCGGCCGTCCCCTGGACCGGAGCCGACCGCTGTGGGAGATGTACCTCATCGAGGGTCTCGAGCGAAATCGCCTGGCGCTGTTCATCAAATCCCATCAGGCGCTGATCAACGGGATGACGGCGGTGGAGATCGGGCACGTCATCGCCGACCGCACCCGCAAGCCCGTCGACTCCGGTGAGGACATCTGGCTACCGGCCCGCGAACCCTCGGATGGACGGCTGCTGTTCGACGCGGTGACCGACATGCTGGCCCGCCCGGGTCAGGAACTCGGTGCTCTTCGTTCGACGCTCGGTGAGGTGGTGACCAACGCCGGGGAGCGGGCGCAGTTGGGCCGGCGCGCCGCGGATCTGGCCCGCCGGGTGACCCGCCGCAATGCGCCGGAGAGTCCGCTGAACACCACGGTGTCGCGGCACCGCCGCTTCACCGTGGCGGCCGCGCCGCTGGCGGAATTCCGGCGGGTGCGGACGCGGTTCGACTGCGACGTCAACGACGTTGTGCTGTCGGTCATCGCCGGCGCGTTGCGCAACTGGCTGCTGTCGCGGGGGGAGCCGGTGCCGGCGGGCATGGCGGTGCGGGCGATGGCGCCGACCTCGGTCTACCCCGATATCGACATGGCCTCCTCCGGTCCCGGGCAAGCCATCAGCGAGGTGGCCCCCTTCCTCATCGACCTGCCGGTCGGCGAGGGCAACACGGTGGTTCGGCTCTCTCAGATCGCGCACGCCACCGAATCGCACTCGGCGCTGGCGAGTCTGGTGGATGCCCGGACCATCGTGACGCTGTCGGGTTTCCCCCCGCCCACTCTGCACGCCATGGGAACCCGGGTGGCGACCCGTTTCCCGCCGCGTCAGTTCAACCTGCTGATCACGAATGTGCCTGGGCCGCAATCGCAAATGTATATCGCCGGCGCCAAGCTTCTGGAGACCTACGCGGTACCGCCACTGCTGCACGACCAGGTGCTCGCCATCGGGGTGACGTCCTATTGCGGCATGGTCTACTTCGGGATCAACGCCGACCGCGATGCCATGAGCGATGTCGACGTATTCCCCGAACTCCTCGCCGAATCTCTGGAAGAGCTAATCGACTCCGCGCAATAGTCGTGCGTCGTACGATTCGGCGATGGGTAAGGGCAAGTCCAAGAAGTCGAAAAAGAGCGACAAGAGCAAAGTCGCGAAGATTTCGAACGAAGTCTACGAAGCCGAACTTTTCCGCCTGCAAACAGAATTGGTGAAGGTTCAGGAGTGGGTTCGTGCCACCGGGGCCCGCATCGTGATCCTCTTCGAGGGACGCGACGCCGCCGGAAAGGGTGGCACCATCAAACGGATCACCGAGTACCTGAGCCCGCGCACCGCGCGGATCGCCGCACTGCCCGCCCCCAGCGACCGGGAGAAGGGGCAGTGGTACTTCCAGCGCTACATCGAGCACCTCCCGACCAAGGGCGAAATCGTGCTTTTCGACCGGTCCTGGTACAACCGGGCCGGCGTCGAACGGGTGATGGGGTTCTGTTCCCCTGCCGAGGAGACGCTGTTCCTGCGTCAGACCCCACTCTTCGAGCAGATGCTCATCGACGACGGAATCATGTTGCGCAAGTATTGGTTCTCGGTATCCGAGGACGAGCAGTTGCGCCGGTTCAAGTCCCGTCTCAACGACCCGTTGCGGCGCTGGAAGCTCAGCCCGATGGACATGGAGTCCATCTACCGCTGGGAGGACTACTCGCGGGCCAAGGACGACATGATGGTGCACTGCGACACCCCGGTCAGTCCGTGGTTCGAGGTGGAGTCCCACATCAAGAAGCACGCCCGACTGAACATGATCAGCCACCTGCTGTCCACCATCCCGTACGAGGAAGTGGAGTTGGAGAAGGTCGTCATCCCGGAGCGTCCGCAGATCGGCAACTACCGCCGTCCGCCGCGCGACCTGACCAACTTCGTGCCCGACTTCGCGTTGTCGCTCATGGGCGACAAGGAGGAGCGGATGAACGACCGAGACGGGCGTCGCTAGTCTCTCCTGCATGCGGGTCTACATCCCGGCGACTCTGCCGATGCTGCAGGAACTGGTCAACGACGGGTATCTACAGCCACGCGGTGGCACCGCGTTCGCCGTGACGCCGACCCTGCGCGAGGCCTACGCGGAGGGCGACGACGAGGAACTCGCCGAGATCGCCATCGGCGAGGCCGCGATGGCCTCGATCCGGTTGCTCTCCGCCGACGCGGGAGGCGGGCTGCCGGTCCGGCGGGGCGTGGGGGTTGCCGACGCCGAGAAGACCACGTTGCGACCCGACCTCGATGACGCCGTGGTCCGGATCAGCGGCCGGATCGCGATGGACCAGGTGGTCGCCGTCTACGTCGACAACGCCGATGCCGAGCCGGCGCTGAAAGCCGCGATCGAGGTGATCGACGAGGCCGACTTCGGCGACGAGGACGCCGAATTGACCGTGGGTGACGCCCAGGACCGCGCCATGGCCTGGTACGCCACCCAGGAGGTCCCTTTCCTTCTCGACTTGCTGTGAGGTCCCGTACGGTGGTGGCGTGAGAACCCAGGCCAGCCTGGTGGCCAGTCCCCGGAAGAAAATCAGCGCTGCGGTCCGCGGGCTGATCGGCCCGGTGTCCACGCCCCTGCTGCCCGATGACTACCTCAAACTGGTCAATCCGCTGTGGTCGGCCCGCGAACTGCGCGGACGCATCGTCGAAGTCCGGCCCGAGACCCGGGACTCGGCGACCCTGGTGATCAAGCCGGGCTGGGGTTTCAGCTTCGACCACCAGCCCGGGCAGTACATCGGAATCGGGGTCCCCGTCGATGGGCGCTGGCGGTGGCGGTCCTATTCGCTGACCTCACCGGCCCGCACCGGGCGTTCCCGGACCCTGAGCATCACCGTCAAGGCGATGCCGGAGGGTTTTTTGTCGACCCATCTGGTCAACGGGGTGCGGCCGGGCACCGTCGTGCGACTGGCCGCGCCGCAGGGCGACTTCGTGATGCCCGAACCCGCACCGGCCTCGGTGCTGTTCCTCACCGCCGGATCGGGCATCACCCCGGTGATGTCGATGCTGCGGACGATGGCCCGGCGCGGCCAGCTCGACAGGCGTGAAAAAACATCTTCGAGCGTCGTGCACCTGCACAGCGTGCCCACCGCGGATGACGTGATGTTCGCCGCCGAACTCGCCGAGCTCGAACGCACACATCCGGACTATCGGCTCATCGTGCGGACCACCCGCACCGAGGGCCGGCTGGATCTCTCCCGGCTGGCCGATCAGGTTCCGGACTGGCGCGACCGGCAGACCTGGGTCTGTGGGCCCGAGGGACTGCTCAACGAAGCTGAAAACCTCTGGACTGCAAGCGGTATCGCGGGCCGGCTGCACCTGGAGCGCTTCGCCGTGACCCGAGTCCCGGCCGCCGAGGGCGGCGGAACGGTCACCTTCGTCCGCTCCGGTACCACCCGCACCGCGGATGCGGCCACCTCACTGCTGGAGGCCGGCGAACAAGCCGGTGTCCAACTGCCGTTCGGTTGCCGGATGGGCATCTGCCACACCTGCTCGGTGAGCCTGGTGGACGGCCGGGTCCGCGATCTGCGCAACGGCGCCGAGTACGAACCCGGAACCCGGGTGCAGACCTGTGTGACCGCACCCAGTGGCGATTGTGCAGTGGACTGCTGATGGCGATCACCGACATCGAGGCCTTCGCCCACCTCACCGAAGCCGACATCGATTCGCTGGCAACCGAACTCGACGCCATCCGCACCGACGTCGAAGACTCCCTCGGCGAACGCGACGCCCGCTACATCCACCGCACCATCGCCGCCCAACGCGGCCTCGAGGTGGCCGGCCGACTGCTGCTGGCCTTCGGGTCCAGGCGGGTCTTCTGGTGGGCCGGAACCGCAAGTCTGGCGGTGGCCAAGATCATCGAGAACATGGAGATCGGCCACAACGTCCTGCACGGTCAGTGGGACTGGATGAACGACCCGGAGATCCACTCCTCGACCTGGGAGTGGGACATGGTCGGGGCGTCCAAGCACTGGCGGATCACCCACAACGTCTCCCATCACAAGTACACCAACATCCTCGGCATGGACGACGATGTCGGCTACGGCGTACTGCGGGTCACCCGCGATGAGCCGTGGAAGCCGCGCAACACCCTCAATGTCGCCATCAATACTGTGCTCGCGCTTGGGTTCGAATGGGGAATCGCCCTGCAGCACTTGGAGCTCCGCAAGATCCTTCAGCCCGAGACTCGCTCAGCCACCATCGTGCGGCTCACCGAACTGTCCACCAAGTCAGCCCGGCAGTTGGGCAAGGATTTCGTCGCCTACCCGGCGCTGACGGCACTGTCGCCGCGGAACTTCGGCAAGGCCGGCTTCACCGCCACGGTCAAGGCGAACCTGCTGGCGAATGTCATCCGCAACCTCTGGACCAACGCCGTCATCTTCTGCGGGCACTTCCCCGACGGCGCGGAGAAGTTCACCACCACCGACATGGTGGGGGAGGGGCCGGGCCAGTGGTACCTGCGCCAGATGCTGGGCAGCGCCAACATCGACGCCGGCCCGGTGCTGGCGTTCATGACCGGCAACCTGTCCTATCAGATCGAACATCATCTCTACCCGGATCTGCCCAGCCGCCGGTTGGCGGAGATCTCGGTGCGGGTGCGGCAGGTTTGCGAGAAGTACGACCTGCCCTACACCAGCGGGCCATTGCCGGTGCAGTACGCCAAGACCTGGCGCACCATCGCCAAACTCTCCCTGCCGGACCGCTTCCTGCGGGCTACCGCCGACGATGCCCCGGAGACCCGCAGCGAGCGGATGTTCGAGGGCCTGCAGATCCGCTCCCAGGGGTTGAAGACCGGCCTCAAGACGGCATTGCGTGAGGCGCGTGCCCGTCGGGTGGCACGCAACTCCCCGCCGACTGCGCGCTGAGGGCATCCCTCAACGGGGAGGGGCTTACTCCGGAATGTAGGCGAAGGTATCCGGGTTGGGCCCCATCCGGCCCGCTTCGCCCTTGTCCAACGCCGTCAACGCCTCGATCTCCTCGTCGTTGATCTCGAAGTCGAAGATCTCGAAGTTCTCCCTGATGCGTTGCGGGGGAACCGATTTGGGGAATACGACGTCGCCGCGTTCGATATGCCAGCGCAGTACCTGTCTCTTATACACATCT
>JAHBAP020000169.1 GCA_018500005.2 Mycobacterium sp.
GTCCGTTTACATCTCAGCTTTTTCTAAGCTATTATTGAGCTTTAAGTCAGATTCGTATTCAGGAAGGCGGTCTTCGGTGCCTGGCGCGTTAGGTCCGATCCTCACCACGGGTGTGGCGCTCAGCGCCGCCGTCGTGGTGGTGGTCAACCCCGTGAGCGCACCCCATGCCGACGTCCGGATTCCCGCTGCACAGGCCGAGGTGTCCATGGCCGGCGGACAGGCCGTCGACATGCTCGACGAGGACTTCATCGAGGCAGTCGGCCCCAAGCCCGCCGGATCCACGAACCCCCTGGCGATCCTCAAGGATCTCGTCAGCGCCCTGGTTGCCGACGCCGCGGACTTCGGCAAGAGCGCGGTGCTGCGGGCCTTCATCGCCGGGACGGGCGCCGTTTCCGGCGCGCAGGTGCCGGAACTGACCGCCGCGTCCTTCCCTTACATCCCCGGCCCGGAAACCCTGCCCGCGCTGCATTGGCCCACCGTGCCCGTTCCGGAGGAACTGCGGCCGGTAGTGGAGCAGGCGCTCACCGCAATCATCAGCGACGCCCGCGACATGACCGATCCCCGTGTCGTCGCGGCGGCTTTCGCCGCCGGGGCGGCACTTGCAGTCGAGGAAAGTCCGGTTCTGACGAATCTGCGGGTCCTGGTCGACGATCGACTGGAACCGGCCCTGGATAAGGCCGCCGCTGTCGCGTGGGCGCTACCCGAGGCGGTGATCGGCGACGTGATTCGCGACACCGTCGAGCGGTATCTGCCCTCGGTCGACAGCCCCGCCCCATCGGGACGCGGCGAGAACTTGCGAGCCGGACTGCTGGCCGGCGGTGCCTCGGCCGGTGTCGGCGAGTTCGGGGCGACGGCGAGCAGGCAGGTCAGGCCGGTCGCCGCGCGCACCGCGTCCCCGCCGCCGGCTGGCGGGGTGGACTCCGCTGACGCCGAGCCGGCTTCCCCCAAACCTTCGTTCCCCGGTCTTGGCTCGGCGGCCGCCGCCGGAATCGCCGGACTCCACCGGCCGGTTGCCGGTGATGGCGCGCGCGGCGCAATCGGTCGCGCGGTCAAGGGGAGCCTGGAGCGCGCCCGCAACTAGGGAACGGCCTGGCAGAATCCGCGAGATGCGGATGTCGGCCAAGGCGGAGTACGCCGTGCGCGCAATGGCCTACCTGGCCTCCGTTGCCCCCGACGCCGTGGTCAAGACCGACGATCTTGCCAAGGCCCAGGGCATACCGGGTCAATTCCTCGCCGACATCCTGTCGGATCTTCGCGCCGATCGACTGGTACGCAGCCACCGGGGTCGGGAGGGCGGTTACGCGCTCGCCCGGCCGGCTGAGCAGATAAGCATCGCCGATGTCCTGCGCTGCATCGACGGACCATTGGCCAGTGTTCGCGATATCGGCCTGGGGGATCTGCCCTATTCGGGTCCCACCGTCGCCCTGACCGACGTCTGGCGTGCCCTGCGCGCCAGCATGCGGGCAGTCCTGGAAGAGACCACGCTGGCCGATGTAGCGGGCGGTGATCTGCCGGACCAGGTCAGCCGCCTGGCGCGCGACTACATCAACCAGGAGGACCGGCGGGGACGGCACGGCAGCTGAGGTCCCGCATGCCAGAATGCCGCTTGTGCGGATAGGCATGACCATGCCGGTGATGGAACCCGATCTCGACGGCGCTGTGCTGCGACAGTGGGCCGCCGGTATCGACGCGGGGCCGTTCTCCTCGCTGTGCTGGGGCGAACGCATCGCCTTCGGCAACCCGGAGGCGCTGACCCTGCTCGGTGCCCTGGCGGCCTGGACCGACCGGGTGCCGCTGATCACCACGGTGGTCGTCCCGCAACTCCACGATCCGATTCTGCTGGCCAAGTCGCTGGCCACCGGTGACATGCTCAGCGGCGGCCGACTCACCGTCGGAGTAGGGGTGGGTGGCCGGCATGAGGACTACCGCGCAGTGGGGGCCGACCCATCCACTCAGACCATGCGTGAGATGGCTGACCGGGTTGCCGTCATGAGAGGGGTTTGGGAGGGGCGGAAACTCACGGACTCCGTTGTGCCCGTTGGCCCCCGGCCCGCGCAGCATGGCGGACCTCGGCTTCTGGTCGGGACCGTCGGACCCAAGACGCTGCGCAGTGCCGCACCGTGGGCAGACGGGCTGGCCGGGATCACGTTGAACCTCAACCTCGCCGAACAGAATCAGCTATTCGACGTCGGCCGCGCCGCGTGGGCGGAGGCCGGCAAGCCGCCACCGCACCTGGCCACCTCGTTCTGGTTCGCGTTCGGTCCACCTGAGCAGTCCCGCGCCCAGATCCACCGGCACCTGCGCCACTACATGAACTGGATTCCCGGCGAGGTCGTCGACGCGATGGCCCCGCACACCGGGTGGGCGGGCACCGAAGACCAACTTGCCGAGGTGCTCAAGGGATTCGCCGCAATCGGAACCAGCGAGATCCATCTCATCCCGACCAGTTCGGATCTCGATCAGCTACGGCGTGCCGCAGACGTTGCGGCCGACTTCTGTTCGTAGACAAGCGAAGAGGGCCTCAAATGAGCTTCGGCAACTACCAATTGGAGATCTACCTTCAGGGTCTTACCGGGGTGCTGCCCACCCTGCCGATGGCCTTCGATGAACTCGAGGCGCGGGCGCAGCAGGCGCTGCCGCCGTCGGTCTGGTCCTATGTCGCAGGTGGCGCCGGTGACGAATTGACGCAGCGTTCCAATGTCACCGCGTTCCAGCGCTGGGGTCTGATTCCGCGGATGCTCGTCGGTGCCACCGAACGCGACCTGTCCGTGGATCTGTGGGGCAGGCGTTGGTCCGCACCGTTGTTCATGGCGCCCGTCGGGGTGATCGGATTATGCACCCGTGATCACCACGGCGATCTGGCCGCAGCCCGTGCCGCGGCCCGTACCGGTGTTCCGATGTGCGTGTCGACTCTGACGATGGATCCCCTGGAGGAGGTGGCGGCCGAATTCGGCGAGACCCCGGGGCTTTTTCAGCTCTACACCCCGACCGACCGGGACCTGGCCGAGAGCCTGGTCCATCGGGCTGAAGCCGCCGGCTACGCCGGAATCGTGGTGACCCTGGATACCTGGATCCCCGGTTGGCGGCCACGTGACCTGTCGACCGCCAATTTCCCGCAACTGCGCGGGCTGTGTCTGGCCAACTACATCAGCGATCCGCAATTCCGGGCCAAAGTGCAGGCCGATATCGATGCGGACCCCCGCAGTGCGGTCATGCACTGGGTCAGCATCTTCGGAAATTCGCTGACCTGGAACGACCTGCCGTGGCTGCGCTCCATCACCTCGCTGCCGTTGATCCTCAAAGGCATCTGTCATCCCGAGGACACCCGCCGGGCCGTGGACGCCGGTGTCGACGGCATCTACTGCTCCAACCACGGCGGCCGCCAGGCCAACGGGGGACTGCCCGCGATCGACTGCCTGCCGGAGGTTGTCGCGGCGGCCGGTGATGTGCCGGTGCTGTTCGACTCCGGGATCCGCTCTGGTGCCGATGTCATCAAGGCGCTGGCGTTGGGCGCCGCCGCGGTCGGGATCGGCCGTCCTTACGCCTACGGCGCGGCACTGGCCGGAACCGACGGGATCGTCCACGTGCTGCGGTCGATCCTGGCCGAGGCGGACCTGATCATGGCCGTCGACGGATACCCCACGCTGGCCGATCTGACTCCCGAGGCGCTTCGCCGAGTCGGGTGAGGCCGGGTGGCCGGTGTGCGACGCTAGGTGCATGGCGCACCCCCCGACCTCGGTCACCCGGCTACGCGAACGTCAGACGACCGACCGGGCGGCACTCGACGCCGTCCTGGACGGAACCCCGCTGGCGACCATCGCTTTCGTCCGTGACGGTCACCCGGTGGCGCTGCCGATCGGCTTCGCCCGCATCGGTGATGAACTTGTCATCCACGGCTCGACCGGGTCGCCATGGCTGCGCGAATTGGCCGACGGTTCACCGGTGTCGGTGTGCGTGACCCTGCTCGATGCAATCACGGTGGCGCGCAGTGGATTCGAGTCTTCGTTCCGCTACCGCAGTGCTGTGCTGTTCGGTAGCTTCCAGTCGGTCGACAAGGCCGGCAAGGAGCACTACCTGCAGCGGTTGACCGATGCCTTCATACCGGGCCGGGTGGCTGAATTGCGGGCCAGCACCGCCCGTGAGCTGGCCGCCACCTTGGTACTGCGGTTACCCATAGCAGCGGACAACTGGTCGCTGAAGATCGCCGACGGTTGGCCGGAGGATGGGGAGGCCGACGTTGCGGCCGGCGGATGGGCCGGCGTGGTGCCGATCGTCACGAGCTACGGCAGCCCGCTGCGCGCTCCGGACTGCGACGAGTCCGTGCCACTGCCGGAGTCGGTGCGGTCGATGACCTTCGACCTCAGGTCCTGACGAGTTTCAAGGCACCCCGCAGCGGCGCGTCCGAGCCGCCGCACAGGCTCCCGGCCGGCACGAGGAGCATGGAGCCGGTCAGCGTGCCGGTGTCCCACTTGGCGCGCATCTCTCCCGGCGAGTTGCTTCCGTCGCGGCATTCGAACAACGTCTCCGAGGTGCGGGTGAGGGCCCAGTGTCCGCCGGACAAGGCCGCGGTAGCGGTCCAGCCCTTCGCGCGCGACTGAACCAGCGCTGTGCAACTGCCATCGGCGTCGCAGTCGGAGGTGAAACTCCACACCCCGTAGTCGGAGCCGTCCACCCGGATCCGGTAATCGCCGTTCATCGATCCGGGATCGGCCGCCGCCGGACCCGCTGGAGAAAACAGCAGAAGCCCGATGGAAGAAATGGCGATCGAGTGGGCCGCGACCGATCTGCGATCGAACATCGGGCCCCAATCTTGAAAAGTGCCCCCGGCAGGATTCGAACCTGCGGCCTTCTGCTCCGGAGGCAGACGCTCTATCCCCTGAGCTACGGGGGCGCACATGCTGCGCCGTCGGGCGCACACAGCCTAACGCATAGGATGAACCCCCGTGACTCCCGCCGACCTCGCCGAGCTGCTGCGCCGAACCGCCGCGACGGTGCTGGCCGAACACGGCCTGGATGCCGAAGCTCTGCCGGCCGCCGTCACCGTCGAGCGTCCCCGCAACCCCGAGCATGGCGACTATGCGACCAACATCGCTCTCCAGGTGGCCAAGAAGGTCGGCGTCAACCCCCGCGAACTGGCCGGCTGGTTGGCCGCCGCGCTGGCCGAAGCCGATGGCATCGCGTCGGCGGAGGTCGCCGGACCGGGCTTCGTCAACCTGCGCATCGAAACCTCCGCCCAGGGCGTCATCGTCACCGACGTGCTGGCCGCCGGCCCCGGCTACGGCAATTCCGATCAGCTCGCCGGACGGTCCATCAACCTCGAATTCGTCTCGGCCAACCCCACCGGACCGATCCATATCGGCGGCACCCGGTGGGCCGCAGTCGGCGACGCCCTCGGCAGGCTGCTGAGCACCCAGGGCGCCAAGGTGGTGCGCGAGTACTACTTCAACGACCACGGCGCCCAGATCGATCGGTTCTCCAAATCGCTGATCGCCGCAGCCAAGGGCGAACCGACCCCCGAGGACGGCTACGCCGGCGCCTACATCAACGACATCGCCGCCCAAGTGCTTGCCAAGGCGCCCGACGCGCTCAGCCTCCCCGAACCCGAACAGCTCGAGACCTTCCGCTCGATCGGCGTGGACCTGATGTTCGACCACATCAAGAAATCGCTGCACGAGTTCGGCACCGACTTCGACGTCTACACCCACGAAGACTCGATGCACACCAGTGGCCGGGTGGATCAGGCCATCGCCAAGTTGCGTGCCAACGGCGCCATCTACGAGAAGGACGGCGCAACCTGGTTGCGCACCACCGAGTTCGGCGATGACAAGGACCGCGTCGTCATCAAGAGCGACGGACAACCCGCCTATATCGCCGGGGACCTCGCCTACTACCTCGACAAGCGTCAGCGCGGCTTCGACCTGTGCATCTACATGCTCGGTGCCGACCACCACGGCTACATCGCCCGACTGAAGGCGGCCGCCGCCGCACTCGGTGACAACCCCGACACCGTCGAGGTGCTGATCGGCCAGATGGTCAACCTCGTTCGCGACGGGCAACCGGTGCGGATGAGCAAGCGGGCCGGCACCGTGATCACCCTCGACGACCTCGTCGAGGCCATCGGCGTCGACGCCGCCCGCTACGCACTGACCCGGTCTTCGGTGGACTCGCCCATCGACATCGACCTGGCGCTGTGGTCGTCGGCCTCCAACGAAAACCCGGTCTACTACGTGCAATACGCCCATGCGCGGCTGTGCGCGCTGGCCCGCAACGCCGCCGACCTCGGTGTGCAGCCCGATACCGCCCACCTCGATCTGCTCAGCCACGACAAAGAGGGCACCCTGATTCGCAACCTCGGCGAGTTCCCCCGGGTGCTGGCTGCGGCCGCATCGCTGCGCGAACCGCACCGGGTATGCCGCTATCTGGAGGATCTGGCGGGCGACTACCACCGGTTCTACGATTCCTGCCGGGTGCTGCCCCAGGGCGACGAGGAGGCCGGCGACCTGCACCGGACCCGACTGGCGCTATGTGAGGCCACCCGTCAGGTGATCGCCAACGGCCTGGGCATTCTGGGCGTGACCGCTCCGGAGCGGATGTGAACGTCCATCCCGCCGGACCCCGGCACGCCGGGGAGATCCATCACGAGGACACTCCGCCCCGCCCGCAGACCGCAGCCGACGTGCTGGCGCTGGCCTCGAATGTCTGGCCGCGCAACACCGTTCGCGACGCGGACGGCCAGGTCCGGATCGCCGGTGTAGCGGTCACCGATCTGGCCGGCGACTACGGCACCCCGCTGTTCGTCATCGACGAGGCGGACTTCCGCAGCCGCTGTCGCGAGATGGCCGAGGCCTTCGGCGGCGGCCGCAATGTGCACTACGCGGCCAAGGCCTTCCTGTGCAGCGAGGTCGCCCGCTGGGTGGCGCAGGAGGGGCTGTCCCTCGATGTCGCCAGCGGCGGGGAGTTGGCGGTCGCCCTGAACGCGAAGTTCCCGGCCGAGCGGATCGCCCTGCACGGCAACAACAAGTCGGTCGACGAGCTGACCGCCGCCGTCGAGGCCGGTATCGGCCACGTGGTGCTGGACTCGCTGACCGAGATCGGCCGGCTCGACGCCGTCGCAGGCGAAGCCGGGGTGGTGCAGAACGTCATGGTCCGGGTCACCGTCGGTGTGGAAGCACACACCCACGAGTTCATCGCGACCGCCCACGAGGACCAGAAATTCGGTCTGTCGCTGGCCTCCGGAGCGGCGATGGAGGCGGTCCGCCGGGTATTCGCGGCGCCCAACCTGCGACTCGTCGGCCTGCACAGTCACATCGGCTCCCAGATCTTCGACGTCGGCGGGTTCGAACTCGCCGCGCGCCGGGTGATCGGGCTGCTGCGCGATATCGTCGCCGAATTCGGCGTGGATCGGACCGCACAGATCGGGACCGTCGACCTGGGTGGGGGATTAGGTATTTCCTATGTGCCCCAGGATGATCCGCCGCCGGTCGCCGACCTTGCCGCCAAACTGGCGGCCATCGTGGCATCGGAGTCCGCGGCGGTCGGACTGCCCTGTCCGAGGCTGGTCGTCGAGCCCGGCCGGGCGATCGCCGGACCCGGCACAATCACGCTCTACCAGGTCGGCACCGTGAAGGACGTCGCGGTCAGCGGCGCCGCGCACCGGCGCTACATCAGCGTGGACGGCGGCATGAGCGACAACATCCGAACATCGCTGTACGGCGCGCACTACGACATCCGGTTGGTCTCCCGGACCAGTTCGGCGCCGGCGGTCCTGGCTCGCATCGTGGGCAAGCACTGCGAGAGCGGTGACATAGTGGTGCGCGACGCCTGGGTGCCCGATGACGTGACCCCGGGGGATCTGCTCGGCGTTGCCGCCACCGGCGCGTACTGCTATTCGATGTCCAGCAGGTACAACCTGGTCGGGCGCCCGGCGGTGGTGGCGGTTCGCGACGGAAAGTCGCGTTTGGTGTTGCGCCGGGAAACGTTGGACGATCTGCTCAGTCTGGAGGTGCGGTGACGATGAGTGACAAGCCGATCGGTGTCGCGGTGCTGGGTCTGGGCAACGTGGGACGCGAAGTGGTCCGGATCATCGGCGAGAGTGCGCCGGATCTGGCCGCGCGCATCGGTGCGCCCCTGGAGTTGCGCGGCGTGGCGGTGCGCAGGGTCGCAGCCGACCGCGGGGTGAACGTGGAGATGCTGACCGACAACGTCGAGGACCTGGTATCCCGCGAGGACGTCGATATCGTCGTGGAATTGATGGGTCCCGTCGAACCGGCCCGCAAGGCGATCCTGACCGCTCTCGAGCACGGCAAGTCGGTGGTCACCGCGAACAAGGCTCTGTTGGCGCAGTCCACCGGTGAGCTTGCCGAAGCCGCCGAACGCGCCCGGGTCGACCTGTACTTCGAGGCCGCGGTGGCGGGTGCGATACCGGTGATCCGACCACTCACCCAGTCGCTGGCCGGTGACACCGTGCTGCGGGTGGCCGGGATCGTCAACGGCACCACCAACTACATTCTGTCCGAAATGGCCTCTACCGGAGCCGATTACAGCTCCGCGTTGGCCGACGCCAGTGCCCTCGGTTACGCCGAGGCCGATCCCACGGCCGACGTCGAGGGCTACGACGCCGCAGCCAAGGCGGCGATCCTGGCCTCGATCGCGTTCCATACCCGGGTCACCGCCGACGACGTCTACCGGGAAGGCATCACCAAGGTCAGCCCGGCCGACTTCGAGGCCGCCCGTGCGCTGGACTGCACCATCAAGTTGCTGGCCATCTGCGAGCGGATCACCACCGATGGACAGCAGCGCGTTTCCGCGCGGGTCTACCCGGCGCTGGTGCCCCTGGAACACCCGCTGGCCTCGGTCAACGGCGCCTTCAACGCGGTGGTCGTCGAGGCCGAGGCCGCCGGTCGGCTGATGTTCTACGGTCAGGGCGCGGGTGGTAATCCGACCGCCTCGGCGGTGATGGGCGATGTGGTGATGGCGGCACGCAACCGGGTTCAGGGCGGCCGCGGACCCCGTGAATCCCGTTACGCAGAGCTGCCGATCGCCCCGATGGGGATGATCCCCACCCGCTACTACGTCAGCATGAAGGTCAAGGACCGCCCAGGCGTGTTCGCCGCGGTGGCAACCGAATTCGGCAAACGTGAAGTCAGCATCGCCGAGGTGCGCCAGGAGGGCATGGCCGACGGGTCGGCACGCATCGTGGTGGTCACCCACCGCGCCACCGATGCGGCGCTGTCCGAGACCGTCGCAGCCCTGGCCGACCTGGACGTCGTCGACGAGGTCACCAGCGTGCTGCGCATGGAGGGAACCACCGAATGAGCCACCAGACCCACCGCGCTGTGCACACCCCGTGGCCCGGCCTGATCGAGGCCTACCGGGATCGGCTGCCGATGGCTGCGGACTGGAAAGCGGTGACCCTGCTGGAGGGCGGCACTCCGCTTGTGCCTGCGCCCCGACTGTCGGAGCAGACCGGATGCCGGGTGCACCTGAAGGTCGAGGGACTCAACCCGACCGGTTCGTTCAAGGACCGCGGGATGACCATGGCGGTCACCGAAGCGGTCGCCACCGGTAAGCAGGCGGTGCTGTGCGCTTCCACCGGAAACACCTCGGCCTCGGCCGCCGCCTACGCCGCCCGGGCGGGTATCACCTGTGCGGTGCTGATTCCGCAGGGCAAGATCGCGATGGGCAAGCTCGCGCAGGCGGTTATGCACGGCGCCAAGATCATTCAGATCGATGGCAACTTCGACGACTGCCTGGAACTGGCGCGCAAGCTCACTGCCGACTACCCGACCATCTCTCTGGTCAACAGCGTCAACCCGGTCCGCATCGAGGGGCAGAAGACGGCGGCTTTCGAGATCGTCGATGCACTCGGGGTCGCACCGGACGTCCACGCACTGCCGGTCGGCAACGCCGGCAACATCACCGCGTACTGGAAGGGCTACACCGAGTATCACCGGGACGGGGTCATCGACAGCCTGCCCCGCATGCTGGGCACCCAGGCCGCCGGTGCCGCACCCCTGGTGCTGGGCCACCCGGTCAGCAAGCCCGAGACCCTGGCCACCGCCATCCGGATCGGCTCGCCGGCATCCTGGAACGGCGCCATGGCCGCCAAGGAGGAGTCAGACGGCCGGTTCCTGGCCGCGACCGACGAAGAACTGCTGGCGGCGTACCGCCTGGTCGCCCACGAAGAAGGAGTCTTCGTCGAACCGGCGTCGGCCGCCAGTGTCGCAGGCCTGCTCAAGGCCGTCGAGGACGGCTGGGTGCGGCCCGGTTCGACGGTGGTGTGCACGGTGACCGGCCACGGCCTGAAGGATCCCGATACCGCCCTGCGAGACATGCCGACCGTTACCGCGATCCCGGTCGATCCGGCTGCGGTGGTCGCCGCGCTGGGGCTGGACTGAAGGGCAGGTGAACCCGGAGTTGTCCGTCTTGCTTCCCGCCGGGTTGACCGGTAGCGCGACCGTCGCGGCATCCAGTGCCAACCTCGGTCCGGGCTTTGACAGCCTCGGCCTGGCCCTGGCCATCTACGATGAGATTCGGGTCGAAACCACCTCCGGCTCAACCTTTGTCGAGGTCGAGGGTGAAGGGCAAGGCCAGGTTGGGACGGATGCGGACAACCTCGTCGCGGTCGCCATCCGTCGCGGTCTTGCAGCCGCCGGACTGGAAGCGTCCGGACTGAAAGTGAACTGCCGCAACGCCATTCCGCATTCGCGCGGACTTGGATCCTCGGCCGCAGCCGTCGTGGGCGGTCTGTCTGCCGCGAATGCCCTTGTGGCCCAAACTGATCGGGCACCGCTGACCGTAGAGCAGCTGATCCAGATTTCCGGCGAGTTCGAGGGCCATCCTGACAACGCCTCGGCGTCGGTCCTAGGCGGTGCGGTGGTGTCGTGGACCGTCGACGGCGGCAGTCCCGGCTACTTCGCCGCACCGCTTCGGCTGCACCCCGATATCCGGTTGTTCCCCGGTGTCCCCGAGGTGCGGTCCTCCACCGCCGAGACCAGGGTGTTGCTCCCGGCCGAGGTCAGCCATCAGACCGCCCGGTTCAACGTCAGTCGGGCCGCTTTGCTGGTGGTCGCGCTGACCGAACGCCCCGACTTGCTGATGGCGGCGACCGAGGACCTCCTGCATCAACCCCAGCGCGCCCCGGCGATGCCGGCCTCTGCTCAGTACCTGCAGCTTCTGCGCCAAAACGGGGTTGCGGCAGTGCTCTCCGGCGCCGGCCCCTCGGTGCTGGCGCTGACCAACGGGACCGACCTGCCGACCGAGGCGCTCGGCTTCGCGCGCGAACACGGATTTGCCACCGCGGAGGTCGGAGTGGGTGATGCGGTGCGCTGGAGTGCCGATGTCGCAGTCGGCGCGCAGGAGCAACGCGGGTGAGGCTTTCTTGCCTCGGGCAGCCAACCGGGCTATCCTCGCAAGTGTCCAGCAACTGCAGCGTAGTCTCTGCGCCGACACCTAGGACGATCACCAACTTTTAATCGTTTAATCCAGCGGACTGACGGTTGGCCTGGTGGCCACTCAGCCCGGCACCCGCTGACACCGAGCACCGGTGAGACTTTGCGTCCAGCGAATCGGCTGGGCGCCAGAAACCCCCGCGAGATGAGAACGCGAGGGAAAGAAAGGAAATCCGTGACTGATACGGACCTCATCACGGCTGAGAGCACCACCGGCAAAGGCGGCTCGCTGGCCACGATGGTGCTGCCCGAGCTGCGCGCACTGGCCAACCAGGTAGGCGTCAAGGGGACCTCGGGGATGCGTAAGGGCGATCTGATCGCCGCCATCAACGAAATCCGCGGGAGCGGGGGAACCCGTAACGGCGGTCACGACCGTGGACAAAGCCCCGAACCAGCCCCCGAGAACGGTAAGGACAAAGACCGCTCGGACGTCGCGGCCGCTCCGAAGGGCGATACCGCCCCGGCAGCCCCGGCGGAGAAGGGCCGTGACGGAGAAGGCTCGGAGGGTGCCTCGGAGGGTGCCTCGGGGGCTGCCTCGGACGGTGCCAAAGGCGAA
>JAHBAP020000075.1 GCA_018500005.2 Mycobacterium sp.
ATGGTCAACGACGCCGGCAAGCCCGTCGAGGGCGTCACGACCCCCGACAACACGGTGTGGAAACCCACGGTGCCCCTGGGATACGGGCGCACCTACACCGTCTCCGCCACCGGTCTGGGTACCGACCAGGTGACCAGGGCTCTGGTGTCGACGTTTTCCACCCTGGTGCCCGGCAACCAGACCGCGGTACGGCTGACCACCACCGGCAATCACGACCTGGTCGAAGGCGGTACCTACGGCATCGGAACCGTCGTCGTCGCGCGATTCGATGAGCCCATCCCCGACCGCGCCGCCGCCCAGCGCGCCCTGCGCGTGACCACCAACCCGCCCGTCGAGGGTGCGTGGACCTGGGTCAACGACGCGACCGCGCATTGGCGGCCCCAGCACTACTACGCCCCGGGCACCACCGTCACGGTCGCGGCCAACATCTACGGCGTCCCCGTCGGTCAGGGCCTCTACGGACAAGCCGACACCGGCGTGACGTTTCGCATCGGCGACGCGCACATCTCAGTCGCCAACGACATCACCAAACAGGTCAGCGTCTTCAGCAACGGAAAACTGGTGCGCACCATGCCGACGTCCATGGGCATGGGCGGCAGCGAAACCATCGGCGGGCGCACCATCAGCTTCTGGACCCAACCCGGGATCTACACCGTGATGGACCAAGCCAACCCCGTCGTCATGGACTCCTCCACCTACGGGCTGCCCATCAACTCCCGACTGGGCTACAAAGAGACGATCAACTGGGCCACCCGGATCAGCACCGACGGCATCTACCTTCACGCACTCGAGGACACCGTCTGGGCCCAGGGCAACACCAACGTCTCCCACGGCTGCTTGAACCTCAGCGCCGAGAACGCGCGCTGGTTCTACGAGTTCTCCCGACCAGGTGACATCGTCGAGGTCCGGGACACCGGCGGAGCCCCGCTGGAGCTGTGGCAGAACGGCGACTGGAGCATGCCCTGGTCGCAGTGGCTGGCCGGGCGCGCCGAGGATTCGACCGCCCCACAAGTTCAGACGTCAGTGATTGGCGTTCCATCATCACCAGAGAAGCAGGGAGCCGACGGGCAACCACCACGGTGATCGGCCCGCGAATAGGCACCCGTTATTGGTGATCGCCGCGTTGATCACGGTCGGTGCGGCGATGGTCGCCGTTGCGGTGACCACGGGTGCGCTGCGGCTGGGAAAGTCCGCCGACTCCGCCCCAACGGCTGAGCAGTTGGCCGAAAAGCGCTGCCAGTCCGAGGTGCACAAGCGGTTGGTCGCCCCCGACAACGCCACAATCTCAGATGTCAGCACCGAGACGAGCACCCTCGATGTCGACGGCCGGGACTTCTCCTCGCTGAGCGCCAGCGAGCCACTCAAGGGCGTCGACGCGTCGCGCATTAGCGTGCTAAATGTCTCGGGTGTGGCCAACGCACCCAGCGAAGTCGGTTCCACGATTTCCGACCGCTGCGACTGCCGCGCCTACTTCGTCGACGGCTCACTGGCGCACACCCTGGTCGTCTTCGACCATTCCCACTGAGGCCCTTCGAGTTCTGCTGCATTGAGCGTGAGATGGGCGGGCGTAGCCTGGAAGGACACTGCGAAGACGGCGCGCCCCGGTTGACCAGGGGTGCCCGTCCTCGTCGCGCTCCTCGTTCATCGCGGCGCTCTCCACTATTCCTGTGGTTCCTTGAGACCGTAGGCCGGGCAGAGGGTTACGGCATGACCGGTCGCGTCGAGCACGGCCTCGGCGGAGGTCAGGACGTCGATCAGCGCGGGCTGGGTGAGCCGGAACAGCGACGCACGGCCCACCGGCTCGGAGTCCACCAGCCCGCACTCCCGCAGACAGGCCAGATGTTTGGAAACTGTCGACTGTGTCAATCCCATGGCCTGGACCAGCTCGACGACACGCGCCGGCCCGGCAGCCAGCCGGTGCACGATCGCCAGCCTGGTGGGATCGCCCAGGGAACGGAACAGTGCCGCCGCGGGGGCGAGTTCGACCCGCTTCACCTCCACCGAAGGGAGTGCCATCTCCATCGGGCGGTGTTATCGCCATTCGGGCAGGAAAGGACCATCGGCCCTAGCCCTGGTCGCACCGGTGAGGCACGCTGGCAATGAGGGAAGGGTTTCGGGGCACCGGGGTACGCGAGGAGGTGAATGATGTGTGGAAACGGGTGGGGTCACGGCTGGAACGGCGGCTGGGGCTGGGGCGGCGCTGTGATGAGCGTGCTCATGGTGCTGCTGGTGGTCGCCGTGGTGGTGGCGATCATCTTCGCCGTCCGCTACCTGTCGAGCAGCCCATTCCTTCACCACCGCGGCGGTGCAGGCTCGGAGGGTCTGCGTGCCGAGGACCGGCTGGCCGACCGATTCGCGCGAGGCGAGATCGACGGTGACGAGTTCCAGCAGCGGATGGCGTTGCTACGCGAGCATCGCTGACCGCCATGAAAAGCACTCACAGATCGCGTGATTTGGCGATCGCCCTCGGGGCGGTGATCGTCGCCATCGCGTGTGCGGTGGCGTTGAGCATCGGAATGACGATGCGGCCCAACCAATTTGGCCCGAACATGCCCTATCCGCCAGGTCCTGGAATGGGGCCGGGCATGATGAGGTCCCCTGGCATGATGACCGGTCCCGGAATGATGGGACCTGGACGCTCTCCCGCCCTTCCGTCCTGCTCGGTTCCGGCGTTGTCGGGCGCCGTGGTCGATGTGACCCTCACTGATATGCACGGCATGATGGGGCCCGGCGGCATGATGGGGCCGGGCATGATGGGCCCGGGCGGAATGATGGGGATGATGCGAATCACCGTCAACCCGGCCACGGTCCCGCCGGGTCCGGTTTCCTTCCGGGTGACCAATGCCGGTGCGCTCAACCACGAATTGGTGATCCTGCCTCTGGCGAAGGGTCAGTATCTCGGCCAGCGAGCCGTCGGCCCCGACGGCAAAGTCGATGAGGCAGGCAGCCTCGGTGAAGCCTCACGCACCTGCGGCGCCGATAAAGGCGAGGAGAACGCCGCCAACCCCGGCATCGCACCAGGAGCCAGCGGGTGGACCACCGTGAACCTCACGCCCGGACGCTACGAACTGATCTGCAACATCTCCGGCCATTACTGGACCGGCATGTATGCCGAACTCGATGTCAGTCCATCCCGATAGCTCATCGGGAACACCGCGCTTCGACGAGAAGGGGTGAAGAAGATGATCACCACCACCTGGGCCACCGGTGCGGCAATTCTTGCACTGAGCGGCTCCGTGCTGTGGGCCGCGCCGAGCGGCGCCACCACCGGAATCGACACCGCGACAACGGCGCCGGCCCCAGTCTCTCGCAGCCACTATCCCTCCCAGGGCCCTAATCCCTTAGACCCACCCGGGTGTTGGGACACTGACGGCGTATGGCATCAGGACTGCTGGGGCCCCGGACAATGGGGACCAGGGCAATACGGCCCAGGACAATGGGGACCAGGCATGGGGCCAGGAATGATGGGACCCGGCTCCGGCCCGTGGGGACCGGGAATGATGGGACCCGGCCCGGGCCCGTGGGGACCGGGAATGATGGGACCCGACCCGTGGGACTACTAGACCAACTGGGTCATCGCGGCAAAGTGGTGAGCTAACCCTGCACGTCGCCAACAACAGACGGCCATCGAGCGACACGGCTGACTAGCTGCACTGCGATGGTGCTTTAGACGGATGCCGGCCCGAGGACTTCGATCGCGGCGCGCAGCTTGCTGGTGACGGCGTCGGCGACTTCCTGCAATGCGGATTCGCCGGTAACCTGAACCAGCAGTTGGGGATTCATCGCTTCCACGAGCACTCTGCTGTCATCGGCCGGATCGCTGCGAACGACGACGTTGCACGGCAACAGCAGTCCGATCTGGCGGTCGATGTCCACGGCGCGGTGAGCCAGTGGGGGATTGCAGGCGCCGAGGATCAAATAGTTCTCCATGTCGTGGCCCAATTTGGCCTTCAGCGTGGCTTTCATGTCGATCTCGGTGAGGACGCCGAAGCCCTGAGCGGCCAGAGCATCACGAGTGCGGGTCACCGCCTCGGCGAACGTGGACTGTAGCGACGTCGAGATAGCAATGCTCATGTGGTGTCCCCTCCGATGCCGATGCGGGTTTGTTCCCACACCTTCCAGTGCAATCCCCACGCCGCAGCCGGGGTGCGTCGTTCTTTATTGAATCTTCACCCAACGGCTAAGACAACCCTATCCGCGCGGGCGAATCTGAAGGCAGAACCCTACGGGTAACGAAGAAGGGGACGATCGTTCCTCGCTCGGAATTGCACCGAACCGTGGGCACAAGTGCACGCAGGAAGGAAACGTCGCAATGACCGAATCCCCGGAAACCCCAACGCACATGGCCACGTCGCCGGTGGCCGACACTGAGGACGTTCACCACAACAACCGCCTCTACCGCGCTCTGGCATGGGTGGGCGTCATTGCCGGTGTCCTGTTCATCGTGGCTGTGGTCTTCTTCTCCGGATACTTCGCAGGACGATCCGCAGACGGCTATGGGTGGCACCGAGGTTGGCAGAACGGTCAAATGCAACCCGGAGGCATGATGGGTAGTGGCTGCCCCATGATGCAGATGATGCCCGGTGGAATGGGACCGGGAATGATGCCCGGTGGAATGGGACCGGGAATGATGCCCGGTGGAATGGGACCAGGCATGATGCCGGGCGGCATGGGCCCTGGGGGGATGGGAGGCCCGAACATGGCCCCAACAACGCCGATGCCCCCGCCGGCCGGCAAACGCTAGAAGATTCACTCACGCGTGCCATCGGCAACAGTTGAGATGGTCCATCCGTTCCCCGGGGCAACCACAACTCAGGCATGTACGCCGAGCGCGACGTCACACCAGCGCGCCAAGACAACCCCCGATGCCCACACGGGGCCAACATTCGTGACCGTCATTGGGGCCAAGGGACTTGACGACACTCAGGTCTTCGTTGTTTCTCTGGTGGCCATAGCTGTCGACCCTCACACAGCGGCCGATTCAACACGAGCAGCAGCACATCACGGTCACGTCCCAGATCCGCAACGCACCAATGCCAACATTGGGTCGGAGTCACGCGGGACCAACGGACCGAACACTCACCCTTCGTCGTCGACGGTGGGAACCCGAGTACGGAGCCCCAACTCCTTCCGCTTCGCATTTCCGCGGAGTCAAGGTCGAAAATAGAAAACCGACGTTCCCGCTCCCAGGCGGTAGTACCGCCTTAGATGAGCCCCGCACCGTTAAATCTTTTGCAAACCCGACCCCAGTGGTTTCTCAACCAAATGGCAATTTGGCCAAGCTGATATCACCCAAATGAGAAAATGGTCATCTTCCGTGAGAACCTACAGCGCTACCGTTACTGTAGGTTCCGCTTTCCATTGGCGAATGCCAACCGATCTGATCAGCGCAGCCGTCGGGATTCCGCCAACGATGGCGAAGTGCTTTTTCCGGTTTTTGTGGCGAATCCCAGAAACGCACGGTTGTCCAGGTCTTGGCTGCCGCGGAAATTGCGGCACCGGTGGGCCGTCAGCGCTTACTCGCTAACCGCCGACCGCTCATTACGTCCGCGCCCGGTGAGGAGGTGATCGCGTCGCCAGGCTCTCCCGGGCTCGGCGATCATCGCGCGCGGCCAGCTGGCCCCGCGCTGAGATGACGTTTACCGCTGTCCGGCGGGCGGCATCGGCATTGACGAGGGCGGGGTCGATGCCCGGGAGCTACCGGGTGCCATCCCACCGGGTCCCATGCCGGGCATACCGCCGGGACTCATCATCCCGGGGCCCATTCCGCCGCCCTGCATCATCGGGCAGCCCGCTCCCATGGGCCCGCCCGAACCCATCTGGCCGCTCTGGACGCCGCGGTGCCATCCGTACCCGCCGGTTGCGCGGGCGGCGAAGAAGCCGGAGAAGAAGACCACGGCGACGATGAACAAGATCCCGGCGACGATGCCCACCCAGGCCAACACCTGGTACAGCCGGGTGTTGGGGCGGCCCATGGGTTCGGTGGTGTCGGTCGGGTCCAACGTCGCGGTGGTTGGTGTCGATTCGGTCATGGTGGCGATCCCTTCGGGTTGTAGATCCGAGCCTTCGGCCCGGGATTTCTGATGGCGCGCTTGTGTCTAGCTGATTCGGCGCTGCTCGTGCCCGCGGCGCCGAACGGTGATCGGCAGGCGGAAATCGTCGCGGCTCTCGGAAACCACCGCCCTCTGCCGTGTCAGCGCCGCGGGGTGCTGTGCAGCACCTCAAGGCGGTTGCGGTACTCGGTGTCGTCAATCTCCCCGCGAGCGAACCGGCAGGCCAGCACTTGCTCGGGTGTCTCGTAGTCCCTGTAG
>JAHBAP020000275.1 GCA_018500005.2 Mycobacterium sp.
GTCGTGGAACAGCGGCTTGCCGTCCTTCCACAGCGACTGGTGGGCGTGCATACCCGAACCGTTGTCGCCGAACAGCGGCTTGGGCATGAAGGTGACGGACTTGCCGGCCTGCCATGCGGTGTTCTTGATGATGTACTTGAACAGCAGCACATCGTCGGCCGCGGCCAGCAGGGTGTTGAACTTGTAGTTGATCTCGGACTGGCCGGCGGTGCCGACCTCATGGTGGCCGCGCTCGAGGGTGAAGCCCGCGTTGATCAGGTTGGTCGACATCTCGTCGCGCAGGTCGACGTAGTGGTCGTACGGGGCGACGGGGAAGTAGCCACCCTTCGGGCGAACCTTGTAGCCGCGGTTGGCGCTGCCGTCGGCCTCGAACGGCTCACCGGAGTTCCACCAACCCGACTCCGAGTCGACCTCGTAGAAGGTGCCGTTCATCTTGGAGTCGAAGGCCACCGAGTCGAAGATGTAGAACTCGGCCTCGGCGCCGAAGTAGCAGGTGTCCGCGATGCCGGTGGAGGCCAGGTAGTTCTCCGCCTTGCGGGCCACGTTGCGGGGGTCGCGGGAGTACGGCTCGCGGGTGAACGGGGCGTGCACGAAGGAGTTCATGTTCAGGGGCTTGGCGGCCCGGAACGGGTCGATGCGTGCGGTCTCGGGATCCGGCAGCAGCATCATGTCCGACTCGTGGATCGACTGGAAGCCGCGAACCGACGAGCCGTCGAAGGCCAGGCCGTCCTCGAACACGCTCTCGTCGAACGCCGTCGCCGGGATGGAGAAGTGCTGGACCACACCGGGCAGATCGCAGAACCGGATGTCGACGTACTCGACCTTCTCGTCCTTGATCAGCTTGAAGATGTCGTCGGCTGTCTTGTGCTTCGCCACGTAGTTACTCCTTTTATGCGGCCTGGTTTATTCGCATGTCTCGTAGGTGGGGCTTCCGTGACCCGCGGCTGACGGTAGGGAGGCGATGTTGCACGTCCGTCAAGCGAATGTTTCCCCGACGTTACGCGTCGTCACAGCTGCTCTTCACACCCCTATCCTGGGACCATGGCACGCGAAATCGGATCCTGGCTTTCCGGTCCGCAGTCGCTGAGCGCGAGCGACGGCTACCCGGGGCAGCGCCTTGGCCTGCCGGAACAGGGGCCCGGCTCGCTGGCACGGCCCGGCCGCCGGGCGGGTGCGCTGCTGGTCGACTGGCTGCTCTCCTACGGGCTGGCCGGGCTTTGCCTCTCCCTTGGCTTGTTTTCGGCCAACTTCCTGTCGACTGCGGTGCTGCTGATCTGGTTCGCCCTGGGTGTGGCCACAGTCCGGCTGTTCGGCTTCACTCCCGGTCAGTCCCTGCTGGGCCTGCGTGTCGCCTCCGTCGACAACCGCCTGCACGTCGGCACCGGCCGGGCGGTGGCGCGTGGACTGCTGATAGCGCTCGTCATCCCGGCACTGTTCACCGACGTCGAAGGGCGCGGCATCCAAGACCGGCTGACCGCGACGGCCGTCGTTTTCCGCTGAGTGCCCCTCCTGGCAGGCGGCTGCTCGGATTTCGCCTGCCGCAAGGGGCACTCGACGCGGCTGTGGATGAGCGAGACGGTGACTGGCCTGGTTTTGGCACCGTCGTCCCGTGCATGTGTTCCGTGCCGGTGAGGCCCTGGCCGCAGGTGAGGTGAGCCGGCATGGAATTGTGGCGCATCACCGGCGGCTGCTGCCGGGAGTGTGGACGCCGAGTGGTCGTCCGGCGTCGCTCGAGGATCGAATCGGCGCGGCATGGTTGTGGTCCGAGCGTCAGGGCATCGTGTGCGGCCTGGCGGCATCGGCCATGCACGGTGCCCGATACATGGTTGCGGTCGAGTACGACGGGGAGCAACACCGTAGGGATCCGACCCAGTACCGAAGTGATGTGCTGAGGTCTGAGTACATCGACGGACTCGGCTGGCGGCGGATCAGGGTCCTGGCCGGGCACCGTCGCGACGACATCGTCGCGCGGGTTGCGAAGGCTGGGGTGCCGCGCGACTTCGTCGATTGCGCCGCCTGGCAGGCGGCCACCCGTACAAAGCCTGCGTCAGCGGGCACTCGGCGATAAAGACCTAGCGCCGGCGAACCGTGCGCTGCACCCCGCGCATCTTCGCCTGGGCCGGCAGCGGCCCCTTCGGCATCGCCGCCGGACCCAGCCTGCTTCCCAGCGCGGTGAGCCGGGACTCCAGGTCGTCCATCTTCTTGACGGTGATGTTCACCGGCAGCTTGGTCAGGTGGCGCTCCAGCTTGGGCAACGGCACCTCGCCCTCGCCATCGCCGACGATGATGTCGTAGATCGGGATTTCGCCGACCAGCTTGGCCGTGCGCTTCTTCTCCTGGGCAAGCAACGGCTTGACCCGGGCCGGGGTCCCCTCGCCGACGAAGATCACACCGGGGCGCCCGATCCCCCGGTGCACCACGTCCAGGTGGCCGTTGCCCGCCACGCCCTGCTTCACCCGCCAGTTACCGCGCATGTTGTCCAGCACCCACCCGGCGGCCCCGGGTTGGCCCTCGGCCTTGCGGTAGATCGACTTCTGGGCTCGGCGCCCGAAGATGATGAACGCGACCAGCACGCCCAGCACGATCCCCAGCACGATGAACATCCACTTGGTGAAGCCGCCGATCAGCAGCCCCAGGGCCACTGAGACGGCCACCACGAGCAGGAATCCGCCCACCATGTAGGGCAGCAGTCGGCTGTCTTCCTTGCGCTGCATCTGGAAGGCCTGCCACAACTGCGTGCGGCGCTGCTTGGATGCCGCCTTGCGGGTGGCTTTCGCTTCGGCTTTCGCCGCCTTGAGTTCGGCGGGGGTGCGGGTCTTCGCCATAGCTGTTCAGGATACGGACGGCTTGCGCGCCTGCGAAGCCTGCTCGTAAAGCCGACCAGCGCGGTATGACGATCGCACCAGCGGCCCGGCCAGAACTCCGGCGAAACCGAGGCCCTCGGCATAGCCGGCAAGGTCGACGAACTCATCGGGGTGGACCCATCGCTCGACGGGGTGGTGGCGCGGGGAAGGGCGCAGGTACTGGGTGATGGTGACGATGTCGCACCCGGCGCCGTGCAGGTCGACCAGTGCGGCGCGCACCTCGTCGATCGTCTCGCCCATGCCGAGAATCAGATTGCTCTTGGTGACCAGCCCGAAGTCCCGCGCGGCGGTCAGCACGTCGAGGCTGCGCTGGTAGCGGAACGCCGGCCTGATCCGCTTGAAGATGCGCGGCACCGTCTCGAGATTGTGGGCGAACACCTCCGGACGCGACTGGAAAACCTCGAGGAGCAGTGCCGAGTCGCCGTTGAAGTCCGGGGCGAGCAATTCCACCCCGGTAGAGGGGTTGAGTCGCTTGATGGCCCGCACCGTCTCCGCGTACAGCCAGGCGCCGCCGTCAGGCAGATCGTCGCGGGCCACCCCGGTGACCGTGGCGTACTTCAGGCCCATCGCGGCGACGCTCTCGGCGACCCGGCGCGGCTCGTCGCGGTCCAACTCGGCGGGCTTGCCGGTGTCGATCTGGCAGAAGTCGCAGCGGCGGGTGCACTGTTCGCCGCCGATCAGGAAGGTGGCCTCGCGGTCCTCCCAGCACTCGTAGATGTTGGGGCAGCCCGCCTCTTCACAGACGGTGTGCAGACCCTCGCGGCGGACCAACCCCTTCAGCGCGGTGAACTCCGGGCCCATCCGGGCGCGGGTCTTGATCCACGGCGGCTTGCGCTCGATCGGGGTTTCGGCGTTTCGCACCTCAAGCCGCAGCAGTTTGCGACCACCCGGAGCCGCCCGGCCGGCGACATCGGGCTCAGGATCCACCGCGCTCATGGTTGCGATGTTACGTGAGCTGCGAGAACCCATCGCAACTCCGTGCTGCGTGCTAGGTTCCGATCATGCCGGAGCATTCCTCCCTGTTGGGACGCCGTACAGCAATTGCCGGGTTCGCGCTGCTCTCGGCAGTGATCCCGCTGGCCTCTCTGGCCGCGCCCTCCGGCAGCACGGCGAACAACGCCGACTGCGCCGTCGGGTTCTACTGGGACACGGTCAATATGATCTGCGCCCCGGTCGTCGATCCGGTGCTGGGCCCGGTTGGTCCGGTCGGTGTCGGCGGGGTGGTCGGTCCGGTCGGTGTGGACCCGGTGCTGGGGCCGGTTGGTCCTGTCGGTGTCGGTGGCGTCGGTCCTGTGGCGGGGCCGGTTGGTCCGGTTGGTGTCGGTGGCGTTGTCGGCCCGGTGGGTGTCGACCCGGTCCTCGGTCCGGTCGGTCCGGTCGGCGTCGGTCGCCGGTAGCCGTTTCTCCTACGCCTGCACCGGCAGACGCCCGTCCAGTGCGTCGCAGACCGCCTCGGCCACCCGGTCGCGGACGTCGCCGACGCTGACTCGGCGACCCAATTCGGCTGTCAATGAGGTGACGCCGGCGTCGGCGATCCCGCACGGCACGATCCGCCCGAAGGCATTCAGGTCGCAGTCGCAATTCAGGGCGAAGCCGTGCAGTGTGGTGCCGCGGGCCACCCGGATGCCGATCGCGGCGATCTTGCGGGCTGGCCGACCGTCACCGGCCGGCAGCCAAACCCCGGAACGGCCGTCCACCCGGCCCGCGTCGAGCCCGAAGTCGGAACACACGGCGATCAGCGACTGCTCAAGGCGCCGAACGAAATTCAGCACGTCGAGCTGTTCGCCCAGCCCGATGATCGGATAGCCGACCAGTTGGCCGGGTCCGTGCCAGGTGATCTTGCCGCCACGGTCGGTGTCGACGACGGGGGTGCCGTCCAGCGGACGTTCGTGGGCCTCGGTGCGCCTGCCGGCGGTGTAGACCGGCGGATGTTCGAGCAGCAGCAGGGTGTCCGGGCCGCCGGCGATACGCGCTCCGGCGATCTCGCGCTGAAGGTCCCACGCGGCCAGATAGTCCAGTATCCCCAATTGCCGGATCTGCACCGGGTCGTCGCCGGAGCGGATGGACTGCCGCATCAGATCGACGCTACTACCTTTGCGTCGACCCGGTGGCGTAGGCCAGAGCCTCTCCAATGGTGTTGTGGTGGAAGACGAAACCGGCGCGCTCCAGGGCGGCGGGGATGGCGCGCTGGCCGCCCAGTAGACCTTCCTGCGCGAACTCCCCGAGCAGGGTCTTCAGCGCGATTCCGGGGACCGGCCACGGCGCCGGGCGGTTCAGCGCCCGGCCCAACGCCGCGGTGAACTCCGCGTTGGTCACCGGTGCCGGCCCGGTGAAGTTCACCGGTCCGGACAGTTCGCTGCAGCGGATCGCGAACAGCATGGCCCGGACCTCGTCTTCCAGGCTGATCCACGGCATGTACTGCCGCCCACCGGCCAGTCGCCCGCCGAGACCCAGGGCGAACAACGGTCTCAGCTTGCTCAGCATGCCGCCGGAAGGGGACAGCACCAATCCGGTTCGGGCCAGCACGACGCGCACCCCGGCGTCGATGGCGGGCAGGGTGGAGGCTTCCCAGTCGGCGCATAGTTGGGCCAGGAAACCCGTTCCGGCGGGCTCGGTTTCGTCCACGATGCGGCTGCCGGTGTCGCCGTAGTAGCCGACCGCGCTGGCATTGATGAGCGTCGGCACACCCGCATCGACGACCGCCGCCGAGATCACTTCGGTGGGGTCGATCCGGCTGTCGCGCAGGCTCTGCTTGAAGGCGCCCGACCAGCGTTTGTCGCCGACCCCGACACCGCACAGATTGACCACTGCGTCGACCCCGTCCAGGCCCGCCGGATCGAAATCGCCGCTGTCGGGGTTCCAGTACAACTCGTCGCGGTTGCCCGCCGCGCGCCGCACGATCCGGATCACCCGGTGGTCGGCCGAGCGCAGAGCAGCTACCAGCGCCGAGCCGATCAGGCCCGATGATCCGGCGATGGCGATGGTCAAGGTGTCGACCTGTTCGCCCACCCTCAGAGCCCGAGTTCGCCTTCGAAGGCTGCTTCCTCAAGCCGCTTGCGAACGGTGGTGAGGAAGCGGCCGGCGTCGGCGCCGTCGACGAGTCGGTGGTCGTAGGTCATCGGCAGGTAGCAGAC
>JAHBAP020000409.1 GCA_018500005.2 Mycobacterium sp.
ACACGGCGATCCCCCCGGATAATCAGCCTTTGTCGCTAGGAGGTACGCACAAATCCACACCACCACCGCCGGCCACCGCGCTCAGGTCAGCTGGTATATCTGACAGCATGCCTCCGACACGCTTTTGTGCGGTGGTGCTCGCCGCCCTCGCTGTTATCGCCCCCGGCCTTAGCGGCTGCTCCAACGGCACCACGGCCACCGCTGAGCAGGTCGCCGAAGCGCCGGTTGGTCAGCCCGCACCCGGACGGGTGGGCGTCGCACAGTTCGCCGCGGTGATCACCGAGCCGGGCGTGCAGATCATCGACGTCCGCACAGCCGAGGAGTTCGCCGGCGGCCACATCCAGGGTGCGGTGAACATCCCGGTTCAGCAGTCCGACTTCACCGCGCGGGTCGCCCAACTCGACCCGAAGGGCACCTACGCCGTCTACTGCCGCAGCGGCAACCGCTCGAAAGGGGCGGTGGCACAGATGAAAAGCGCGGGCATCACGATGATCTACGAACTGGCCGAGGGCACCAACGGATGGACCGCCGACGGTCAGCCGCTCACGCGGTAGCGCGCCCTACTCCCCTTCTGCGCACTCCAGCACCGACAGCAGATCCAGCAGTTCGCCCTCG
Organism: Mycobacterium sp.; assembly: GCA_018500005.2. Lineage (GTDB taxonomy): Bacteria > Actinomycetota > Actinomycetes > Mycobacteriales > Mycobacteriaceae > Mycobacterium. The sequence goes on from JAHBAP020000409.1 coordinate 616, forward strand.
CCGATGACCCCTCTGCGGTAGCAGGCGCGCGCCATGTCCTGCAGCATCGGAAGGGTGAACCGCCACCGGCCGTGCTTGCCCGCCTTCAGAGGTTTGATGGGCGAACCGTCGGGCCGGGTGAAAACCCCGCTGCGCATCGCCGAGTAGACCCACTGGACCGACTTGCCGAAGAACGCCGCAACCTCGCCGGTGCTATAGACCCTCTGCTCGTACTCGCGCGGCTGCACCGGCTCCTGAAGCACCGGCTCCTGATGCGCCGGCTCCGCCGCGTACCCCGCGGCCTGCAGCAGTTCCACCTCGATCTCCACCCCCAGGGTGCGGGTGGCGGCCATGGCCAGCGCGGCGAAGCCCAGTTCGTCGACCGCCTTGACCTCCATGCGCAGCGCGAAGTCGATAGCACTGAACCCGCCGTCCATGGTGCATGGCTCGAGATCGTGACCCATCAACAAGTTCAGGCCATGACGTTGCAGCACCAGACTGAGCCGGCGCAGATGCTGCTCGCGGCCCAGATCCTCCCTGGGGAAGGGCATCCAGATGTCGACGTGGGTGGCCAAGGCCCGGCTCAGCGCGGTCAGAACCGCCTCCACCGCGATGAGGTCGTCGTTGGAGGCCGCCTCCCCCGGCTCGAAACAGTAGGTCTCGTTGACGACCGCGCCCTGCCTGGCCGCCCGCTCGGTCAGGTCGAAATGCCCAATGGTCTCCCGATCGCCCAACGCGATGACGGCATAACTGGTGTTGATCGACTGCGCCATGCGCCCCCCTGGTGTCGGCCTCCTACTGGACACCCATCAAGCTAACGGCGCCCCCCGACAAAAACCGACAAAAAGACGTGCACCAAGTGACCGGCCGCGCGCCGGTCCGTTATCCCTTGCCGCCGTAGTTCTTCTTGTACTGCTCAACGTCCTGCGGGTTTGCCATATCGCCCTTGATCGCGGCCCGGTCGTGCTTGATGGTCCGCCGAAGAGCGATCGTGATGAGCGCGACCAGGACGACCGCGGAAGCGATGATGATGATCGGAGTCATGTCCATGGCGTCATTGTGGGTGCCGACAAGGCTCCACGCGGGCCTTTCGGATGAATAGTCCAAGACGCTGATTCGGGCGGTAGCATCGCTCTCCTCAGTACGGCCCATCCGGGAGGCGAACGATGACGCCCGCCGAACAGTTGACAGCCGGTTGGCCGCTGCGGCGTGGCCGGATCGTCTTCGGGACCGCGGCCAGTTTCGTCTTCTTCCAGATGGTGCTCCAGACGTTCCCCAGCGTCATGCGCGAGGGACTCGTCGTCGACCTTTCGCTCAATGAGGCGGGGTTCGGCGGCCTGTCCTCCAGCTTCTATTACCCCTATATCCTGTTGCAGGTTCCGGCCGGGATCCTGGTAGCCCGCTTCGGCGCGCGGTCAGTCCTCATCGGAGGGGCGTCGTTGTGCACGGCGGCGTCCTTCCTGTTCGCGACGTCGCAGACGGCGAACTTCGCCGAGGCCACCCGGATTCTGATGGGCCTCGGGGCCGCCCCGACGGTGGTGTGCGCGATGACGCTGGCCGCGCAGTGGTTCCCGGCGAACCGCTTCCCACTGCTGGCCGCGCTGACTGAGATGGCCGGCATGACCGGCGCCGCGGTGGGCCAGGAAACCCTGGGTTTCATCGTGGAGAAGGCCGGCTGGCGGGTCGGGATGACCACCTGCGGGGCGGTGTCGGCATTCCTGTTGGTCCTCGTCGTCCTGTTCGTCAGGAACCGCCGGGGCGTCGGCACCAGCGGCGGGACGAGTTGGCCCAAACCAGCCGAGATGAAGCGCTTGCTGCTGTCCGCGCCGATCCTGTCCAGCGCGATGGCCGGCGGCCTGGTGGCCTCGGCCGGGGTGGCCTTCGGAATGCTGTGGGGGGTCTCCTACTTTCAGGCCTACCACGGCCTGTCGCTGTCGGCGGCCTCGATCGTCGCCTCGTTCTACTTCTGGGGTTGCCTGCCCGGCATGCTCGGTTCGGCATGGCTGTGCTCGCGCTACGACCGGCCCGCCCTGCTGCTGGCCATCGGTGCCGCCGGAACGGCACTGGCGATGGGCCTGATCCTGTTCGTCCTGCATGGGCATGTGGCGCAGAGCGCGGCGATGTTCGTTCTGGGCGTGTGCAATTCGTTCTATGCGCTGGCCTTCACGATGGTCAAGGACGAGGCACCCGAACAACTCTCCGGGGTGGCGATGGGTCTGACCAACATGGTCATCATGGGCATCGGCGGGTTGCTCTTCCAGCCATTGCTGGGGGTGCTCGCCCACCGGCACGGCCAAGGAGTGCCCGGTGCCGAAACCCTGAGCATCCTGATCGGCGCCCAACTGGTCGCGCTGGTCATCCTGGGCGTCTTCGCACGCCGCGGGCGGGTTGCCGCAGACTCCGCTTCAGTCCACCGCTGAACTGCACCGGTCGACGATCGCCTGGACTTCCGGGCTCACCTGTCGGTGGCACACCATCCGGACGTCCAGGCCGGCGTGTTCCACGATGCCCAGCGCCCGCTCGATCGCCGCGTCGATCCAGGCAGGGTCGTTGTTGAACACTCCCCCGCCGACGCGGGTCAGCAGCACAATGTTCGAACCGCCACCGGCAGCCTGCTCGGCGGCCGCCAACAAGGTCGCCTCGTAGGTGGCCTCCAGGACCAGTCGGGCGAACGGTTCCCACTGCTCCCGCGGCACACGGGAGTATCCCAGTGGCAGCGCCGAGCAGAACGCCTGCGAGACCAGGCGGCGCTGTGGCCCAACGACATCGGTGACTTCGACGTTTCGGTGCAGCCCGATGGCCAGCTGCCCGCGCAGGTCCGTTCGCAGATCCTCGGTGGCACCGTCGAGCAGCCTGCCGACCGCCGCCAGGCCTTCCGCGGTACACAGCGCATAGCCGTTGCTCATCGTCCACAGCTGTTGGACCGGAAGGCCGGTCAGCTTCGAGAGCGCCACACCCATGCCCGCCAACGCGTCGACCTGACGATCGGCGGTCTGGCCGATCTGGTCGCCGACGGGCGCGAAATAGTTGCGGTAGATCGTGGCCGCCCCCGCCGCCAGCGAGCAGGCGGGGCCCTGGGTGTGGTCCCACTCGTAACGGGTGACGCCGTCCTCCGGGGTGACGTGCTGGGACGTCATCTCCAGAACGTTGAACTGCGAGGCCACCTGGAACAACGCGCCGGCGAACTCGGGGTGGGAGTGCTGGCTGCGAGACTCCCCGACCACAGCGCTCACCGAACTACGCTGTCCGCCAGCCGGATTCACCCGGGCACGCAGCTCGGCTAGGGTCGGTAGTGTCAGCTCTCCGATCCCGTAGCGCTTGCCGTTGACACTGGAGACCAGCTCGTCGCCCTCAACGCCCAGACGCTGCTGGGTGGATAGGTAGCCGTCTTCGGCGAATCCGGTCAGACGCTGGAACCAGTCGGTCATGTCAGGCTCCCATGCTTGGCGCGCCGCTGCAGTACCTGCGCCTGCTCCCGAGTGTCGGGAACCGGATGGCCAGCCTTGCAGCTGCCCGCGCGCAGCTCCTGCATGCGATCCAGCACCTCGGGGTAGCCCATGCGCTCGTCCTCGATCAGCCAGCAGCCGACCACGGTTCCGGTGCGCCCCTTACCGCCCCAGCAGTGCACCACCACCACCCTCCCGGCATCCAGTTCCGCTCGGATGTGCGCCAGGATCGCGTCGTAGCCGGCGTCGCTGATGACCCCTTGGTCGGGAATCGGGAATCGGGTGTAGCCGGCATCGGCGTCGAGGTCCCCGTCGTAGGGGCGCATCGGGTGGCCGCCCCAGGTGATCTCGCCACGCTCGGTCAGGTCGACGAAGGAGTCGATGCCCGCTTCCCGCAGCACCGCAAGCTTGCGGGCCGTCTTCTCCTGCTGTTTGGCGCCCGGGTATTCGGTGGCCAGCAGCCGATCGGGGATCACCCACCAGCCGTGAACCAGCTCGTCGTGCCCCCAGCTCGGGATGGTCGCTGTCACGCCGCGCTCCTCTCCGTGCGGGCCAGTTCGGCCAGCACCTGAGAGAGCTCCCGCTTGCTCATCACGCCGCTACGAAGGCAGGAGCGCGCCATCGCCCGCAGCATGGACGAGGTATAGCGGCGTCGGTGGTTCGACCCGATCCGTAGCGGCTCGACCGGGGACCCATCCGAATAGCGGAAAAGCTTATGCCGCAGGGCCCCATAGAGCCAGGTGGGCGACCTTCCCAGCATGCCGGCCGCCTCCCGGGTGGTGTATATCCGTTCGCCACGGACGGCCCGCTCGGCCGGAGTGGCGGTGCGCAGAACCGCCTCGATCTCGTCGCTCAGGGTGCGCGACGCCGCAGCGGCCAGCCCCGCCCGGTCGAGCTCGTCGACGGCCCTGACCTCGTTGCGCAGTGCGGCGTCGATCTCGCTGTATCCGCCGTCGACGGGACAGGGAGTCATATCCGGACCCATCAGCAGATTGAGGCCGCGCCGCTGAAGGGAGAGGCTCAGCCTGCGGATGTGCTGCTCACGGCAGAGGTCCTGCAGGGGGAACGGGCACCAGATCGGTGTCCGCGTGGCGATCGCACGACCGAGCGCCGCCACGACCGCATCCAAGTTGGTCAGATCCTCGTTGACCACCGCGGCCCCCTCCGGGAACGCGAAAGTTTCGATGATCCGCGCGCCGCGCTCTGCGGCTTTACCCTCCAGCATGTCCATCCGTTCGGCGGTGTCGGAATCTCCGATCACCAGCACCGCCTGGACTGCGCTCTCTCCAGCCATCTTTCCCCCTCACCCTCGAAGCCCATCATACTTTATTTACTGCGTATCGCGCAATAATTACCTATGCTTACGGTTATGAGTGACAACGTTTTACCCGTTCCGAAACGGTCGAAGGTATCAATCGGCGCCGACAAGAATGGTCGCCCTTACCCGCGGCCGATCGTCGCGGTGGACATCGCGCTGCTCAGCGTGAACGCCGCGGGCAATCGTCTCGAGGTCGCCCAGATGTGGCGTGCGGACACCGACGCCTGGGCGCTGCCGGGGGCGTTCCTGCGCCAGGGTGAAACGCTGGCCGATGCGGTCACCCGCTGCCTGCACGACAAGCTGGGTGTCGAGGGCATCCGGTTGCGCCAGTTGCAAGTCTTCGACGATCCCCACCGCGACGACCGCGGCTGGGTACTTTCGGTAGCCCACGTGGCCGTCGTGCGTCCCGACCGTCTGCGCTCCCTCGGAGCCGGGACGGCGTCGCGGACCCGGATGGCGTCGGTGGACCGGCCCGGCGAGCTGGCCTGGGACCACGCCGAGATCGTGCGCCTGGCCAAAAAGGACGTCCGCAGACGCTATGCCGAATACGCCGATCCCGAC
>JAHBAP020000217.1 GCA_018500005.2 Mycobacterium sp.
AGCCCGAGGCGGCGCTGCCCAAGATCATCGAGGGCCGCGTGAACGGCTTCTTCAAGGACGTCGTGCTGCTCGAGCAGCCGTCGGTGTCCGACAACAAGAAGACCGTCAAGGCACTTCTCGACGACGCCGGCGTGACGGTTACCCGGTTCGTCCGCTTCGAGGTCGGCCAGGCTTAGCCTGGCCGACCCGGCCGGGAGACGACAACCCATGCGCCACGTCAACGCTTTCGGCGACGACGCACTCGGTGACCTCGACGCCGTGGCGATGGTTGATGCCATGCGTACCGGCCGGGTATCTGCGGCCGAACTGGTCGAGGCGGCCATCGGCCGCACCGAGAAGGTCAATCCCGTCCTCAATGGGTTGGCCTTCGAGACCTTTGATCGCGCCCGCGCCGACGCGCTGACGGTGCCCCACGGCGGCTACTTCGACGGCGTGCCGACGTTCTTCAAGGACAACGTCGACGTCGAGGGCATGCCCACCATGCAGGGCACCGACGCGTGGGCGCCGCGGCCGCAGTCCGGCCACGGCGACTTCGCCCGGTTCTTCCTCGACACCGGCCTGATCCCGCTGGGCAAGACCCAACTCTCGGAGTTCGGCTTCAGCGCGTCGGCCGAGCACCCGCGGATCGGCGCCGTCCGCAACCCGTGGGACACCGACTACTCCGCGGGCGCGTCGTCATCCGGATCCGGGGTGTTCGTTGCCGCCGGGGTGGTGCCCATCGCACATGCCAACGACGGCGGCGGCTCGATTCGGATCCCGGCCGCCTGCAGCGGTCTGGTGGGCCTCAAGCCTTCCCGCGGGCGACTGCCCCTGGACAAGATGTCCCGGCAGATGCCGGTGCGGTTGGTCAACGACGGTGTGTTGACCCGTTCGGTGCGCGACACCGCGGCCTTCTACCGGGAGGCCGAGCGGATCTGGCGCAACCGCTCGCTGACGCCGATCGGTGCGGTCACCGGGCCGGGCCTGGAGCGGCTGCGGGTCGCCGTCGTCACCCGGTCGGTGAACCGCGACTCCAGCCCTGCGGTCCGGGATCGCACCCTGGAGGCCGCTGCGCTGCTGGAAAGCCTGGGCCACCGCGTCGACTATCTCGACACCAACCCGGTTCCAGAGTCCTTCGCCGAGGACTTCCTGCTTTATTGGGCATCCCTGGCGATGACGCTGGTGCGCACCGGTCGACGCGCCTTCGGCCCGAGTTTCGACCGCACCCGGCTGGACAAGCTGACGCTGGGTCTGGATCGTCACGCCACCCGCAATCTGCACCGGCTGCCATTGGCCATCAGCAGGCTTAGCCGGCTGCGGAAGGTGACCGCCCGCTTCTACACGGACTACGACATCCTGCTCACGCCGACCTTGGCTGATGAGACGCCGATGATCGGTCACTTGGACCCCACCACGGATTACCAGCAGATCATCGATCGCCTGGTCGAGTGGGTGGCGTTCACCCCACTGCAGAACGCGACGGGGGAGCCGGCGATCTCACTGCCAATGGCGCAGTCGGCGTCCGGATTGCCGATCGGCATGATGTTCAGCGCACCGATCGGCGCAGAACGCCGTTTGCTGGAACTGGCCTTCGAGTTGGAAGCGGCCAACCCTTGGGCCCGGATTCAGGGCTGACTCGGGATCAGCCGACGCGCTGGTGCCGCGATGCGTTGCGGTCCAGGAGATCGAGATAGTGGTCGGTCATGTCATCGGCGATGGTCATTTTCAGCACCGCCCGCCAGGACCGGGTCAGTCGCGAGTACGGATCGTCGCCGAGGGCTGAGGACAGCAGGTGGCAGCCGAGGATGCCGGCCCAGATCGCTTCGGCGACCTCCGCCGCATCGACGCCGTCGCGCAATCCGATCGTCTCAAGGCCCTTGACGAACGCGGCGATGAAATTCGAGGTCCACTCAGCGTAGATCTGGCTGGCTCCGCTACTGATCTGGCTCAGCGCCTGTAGCAGTTGGTTGCCGATGCGGGCGGTCTTGTCCTCTTCGATCAGTGCGGCGGATACGTACGTCGCGGTGATGATCTGCTCCAGCATCGTTGCCGAGCAGTCGCTGCGATCGCGAACCGCCTCGGCGTTGCGCCGGCGATAGTCGTCGATGATCGCCGTGGCAAGGGCTTCCTTGGAGTCGAAATGGTAGTAGAACGCACCTTTGCTGACACCGGCCCGCTGCAGGACGTCGGCGAGTCCTGTTTCGCCATAACCCAATTCATCGAACAGATCGACAGCGGAATCGAGAATGCGCCGACGCGTTGCTTCGGCTCTGGCCTGTAGCGGCACCTGTCCACGCCCTCTCGCTGGTTTTACTGTTCACTAACCCCCGATTAACTAAATTCTAAACCGAATTATGGTTTACCGGGGCATCGGGTCGATGCCGATACGAATCGGTGATGAGGCAGGATGATGGTGCCGCCGTCGTCGGACCACCGGCGTCGGCAACCTGTTGCGCCGAAACCCGTGAGGAGCCCGATGGCCGAGCCGACAAATGCCGACGGCGAGGGCCTTCGGCCCAAGTACTCGCGTGTTCTTCTCAAGCTTGGCGGCGAGATGTTCGGCGGCGGGTCGGTAGGTCTGGATCCCGATGTGGTCGCCCAGGTCGCCAGGCAGATCGCTGAAGTCGTCCGCAGCGGCGTGCAGGTCGCGGTGGTTATCGGTGGCGGCAACTTCTTCCGCGGCGCGCAGTTGCAACAGCGGGGGATGGAACGAACCCGCTCCGACTACATGGGCATGCTCGGCACCGTGATGAACAGCCTGGCGTTGCAGGACTTCCTGGAGAAGGAGGGCATCGTCACGCGGGTCCAGACCGCCATCACCATGGGCCAGGTCGCCGAGCCCTACCTTCCGTTGCGCGCCCGTCGGCACCTGGAGAAGGGCCGAGTGGTCATCTTCGGCGCCGGCATGGGTCTGCCGTACTTCTCCACCGACACGACCGCGGCCCAGCGCGCGCTGGAGATCGGTGCCGAGGTGGTGCTGATGGCCAAGGCGGTCGATGGTGTCTTCACCGACGACCCGCGGCACAATCCGGCGGCCGAACTTCTCACCGAGATCACCCACCGCGAGGTCATCGACCGGGAGCTGCGGGTGGCCGACGCCACGGCGTTCAGCCTCTGCATGGACAACGGTATGCCGATTCTGGTCTTCAATCTGCTGACAGATGGCAATATCGCCCGAGCGGTCGCTGGTGAGAAGATCGGAACTCTGGTCACCACATGAACGGGAGAAGGAATTGATCGACGAGGCGCTTTTCGACGCCGAGGAGAAGATGGAGAAGGCCGTCGCGGTCGCCCGCGACGATCTGTCCTCCATCCGAACCGGGCGCGCCAATCCCGGCATGTTCTCGCGGGTGGTCGTCGACTACTACGGCACTCCCACGCCCATCACCCAGATGACCAGCATCAATGTTCCGGAAGCCCGAATGGTCGTCATCAAGCCCTACGAGGCCGGACAGTTGCGGGCGATCGAGGACGCGATCCGCAACTCCGATCTCGGGGTCAACCCCACCAATGACGGTTCCATCATCCGGGTGTCGATCCCGCAACTGACCGAGGAACGACGCCGCGATCTGGTGAAGCAGGCGAAGGCCAAGGGCGAGGACGCCAAGGTCTCGGTTCGTAACATCCGCCGCCGGGCCATGGAGGAACTGCACCGGATCAAGAAGGACGGTGAGGCCGGCGAGGACGAGGTCGGGCGGGCCGAGAAGGAGCTCGACAAGTCGACCGCGCAGTATGTCCACCAGATCGACGAACTGGTCAAGCACAAGGAAGGCGAGCTGCTCGAGGTCTAGGACCCCGGCAGAGAACAACCGTGACAGGCACCGAATCGGGAGCCCCGGCGAAGACCTCGAAAGCTGGCCGCAACCTGCCCGCGGCGATCGCCGTGGGGGTTGCGCTCGGCGCAATGGCGATCGGCAGCCTGCTGTTCGCGCCCAAATGGTGGTTACCACTGTTGGCCGCCGCGATCGCGATGGCCCCCCATGGGGTGTGCCGCCGGTTTGGTGAACACGGGTACGCGATACCCGCCGTGCCGCTCATGGTCGGCGGCCAGGCGATGATCTGGCGGGCATGGCCCTGGGGTGTGGCGGGCACGCTGGGCGCTTTCGGCGGCACGGTGGTGACCGCCATGGTGTGGCGAC
>JAHBAP020000264.1 GCA_018500005.2 Mycobacterium sp.
CGGTGACACCGGCCCGCTGGTGGGCGGCGACGACGCGGCGGTTCAGTTCGGCCCCGAGGTCGGCCAGCTGCACCCGGTCGTTCACTCCGGCCACCAGCGCGGAGTCGTCGACGTGTTTGGCGTGCACCACCTGGCCGTCGGCGCGCACGATCGAGATGGCATCGGTCAGGTACAGCTCGTGCTGGGCGTTGTTCGACGACAGCCGGCTCAGCGCAGAGCGCAGCGCGGCGATGTCGAAGGCGTAGACGCCGGCGTTGATCTCCCGGATGGCGCGCTGCTGCGGGGTCGCGTCGGTCTCCTCGACGATCGCGATCACCTCGCCGTCCTGGGTCCGCAGGATGCGGCCGTACCCGTGTGCGTCGGGCACCGTGGTGGTCAGCACCGTCACCGCCGCCGGTTCGCTGGAGTGGGTGTCGATCAGGTCGGCGAGGGTGTCGGCGTCGAGCAGTGGGATGTCCCCGGAGGTGATCACCACCGTCCCGTCGAAGTCCTCTGGCAGCCCGGACAGCCCGCACAGAGCGGCGTGCCCGGTGCCCAACTGCTGGTCCTGGACCGCGACCTCGATCGGGCGGCCCAGTTGGGTGGCGAGTTCGCCGACCACCGGGGCGATGCGCTCGCGATCCTTGCCCAGCACCACGACCAGGTGCTGGGGGGCCACTTTGGCCACCGCATGCAACGCGTGCGAGATCATGCTGCGTCCGCCGAGGTGGTGCAGCACCTTGGGGGTGTCCGAGCGCATCCGGGTGCCGGCGCCGGCCGCCAGCACCAGTACCGCGGATTCCTGAGTTGTGGTCATGCCGGACTCCTCCAGTGTGCGGATTCGTGCGCGACGCGCCGTTCTGGCCGTACGAAACCGCACCATCGTGCTGTTGAAAGTCTTGCTTCGCCGCCAGGACTCGAACCTGAACTATCTGAACCAAAATCAGAGGTGCTGCCAATTACACCACGGCGAACGATCCGCCCAAGACTCTAGTTGAGAGCGGCATACGCTGGCCCGGAGGGCAGGAGCGCAGCGACCCGGGATAATGATCCCGTGGGAACACCGGACCGCCCGACCCTGCCGCCGCGGGCCAGGATGACCGGCAGCGAACGTCGCCACCAGTTGATCGACATCGCCCGGGCCATCTTCGCCGAACGCGGGTACGACGGCACCTCGGTCGAAGAGGTCGCCCAGCGTGCCGGAGTCTCCAAGCCTGTGGTCTACGAGCACTTCGGCGGCAAGGAGGGTCTCTACGCGGTGGTGGTCGACCGGGAGATGTCGGCACTGCTCGACGGTGTCACCGCGTCGCTGACCAACAACCAGTACCGGCCCAGGGTCGAGGCGGTCACCCTGGCGTTGCTCACCTACATCGAGGAGCGCACCGACGGGTACCGGGTGCTGATCCGCGACTCGCCGGCGTCGCTGAGTCCGGGCACCTATTCCACCCTGTTCAACGACGCGGTTAGTCAGGTCGCCTCGATCCTGGCCGGCGACTTCTCCCGGCGCGGGCTGGATCCGGAGTTGGCCCCCATGTACGCGCGGGCACTGGTCGGCTCGGTGTCTATGACCGCGCAGTGGTGGATGGAAGCCCGAGAGCCCAAGAAGGAGGTCGTGGCCGCCCATCTGGTGAACCTGATGTGGAACGGGTTGACCGGCCTGGAGCCCGATCCGCATCTACAGGACGACTGAGCCATCCGGCCTTCCCAAAGATGGCCCGGGGCAAAGCTTTTTACCGTGCGGCATAAGCTGTTTGCATCATGACGGGGCGCCACCAAGTTCAGACCCCGCTGGCTGGTCTGGTCGATGCCGCGCTGACCGCACCCCAGTTCACCGAACTCGCCGAGCGTGCCGCCCAGCGGCCGCAGGAATTGGCGGCGGTGGGTCCGGCCAGCGCTCAGCTGTTCGTCGCCTGTGCGCTGGTACCCACAGCCGTCCCGCTGTTGGTGGTGACCGCCACCGGCCGCCAGGCCGATGATCTGACCGCCGAACTCCGCGGCGTCCACGGCGACGGTGCGGCACTGTTCCCGTCGTGGGAGACGCTGCCGCACGAGCGGCTCTCGCCCGGCGTCGACACAGTCGGGGCCCGGATGATGCTGCTGCGCAGACTGGCCCGGCCCGACGACCCGGTGCTGGGGCCGCCGCTGCGGGTCGTGGTCACCACGGTGCGCTCGCTGTTGCAGCCGATGGCCGCCGACCTCGCCGAGATCGAACCGGTCACCTTGGCGGTGGGTGTCGAACTGGACTTCGAGCAACTGATCCTCAGACTGGTCGAACTGGCGTACACCCGCGTCGACATGGTCGCCAAGCGGGGTGAGTTCGCGGTGCGCGGCGGCATCCTCGACATCTTTCCGCCCACCGCCGAGCATCCGGTGCGGGTGGAGTTCTGGGGCGACGAAATCACCGAAATGCGTATGTTCTCCGTCGCCGATCAACGCTCCATCCCCGAAATCGACGCCGGTGTGGTGGTCGCCGTGCCATGCCGCGAACTGCTGCTCACCGACGAAGTCCGCTCGCGCGCCGCCGAATTGGGTCGCCACGCGCCGCGCGACGAGAACCGGGTCACCGGCGGCGTCGGCGACCTGCTGGCCAAGCTGGCCGACGGCATCCCGGTCGACGGGATGGAGGCGCTGCAGACTGTGCTGCGGCCCGAAAAACTCGTCTCTCTGGTCGACCAGTTGCCCGCCGGTACCCCGGTGCTGTTGTGTGACCCGGAGAAGGTGCGCACCCGCGCCGCCGACCTGATCAGGACCGGCCGGGAGTTCCTCGAGGCGTCCTGGTCGGTGGCTGCCGTCGGCGGGGATGCCCCGATCGCTGTCTCTTATACACATCT
>JAHBAP020000057.1 GCA_018500005.2 Mycobacterium sp.
ATTCCCCCCTGCTTGCGCGGGCGCCGCGATCGGCCGGGCACTGGCTGGCCGTCGCCGAGGCGGCAGTGCGTGGGCCGTTGCAGGTGGCGGTCTCCACCGAACGCCCCGATTCCGAACTGCTCGACGCGGCCCGCAGGATCGCTCCGGGCGGGACCGTCGTTGTCGGCGGGGCGGCGGACTCCATGCCCCTGCTGGAGGGCCGGTACCCGATCGGGGGTGCCGACGCCGCCTATGTCTGCCGGGGCAGGGTCTGCGATCTGCCGGTCACCGGGGTCACCGAACTCGCCGGCGCACTCGGGGTGCGCGTGTAGCGTCGGCGGCATGCCTCAGTCCACCCCCGGAGCCGAACACATCGAAGCCACCGTCAACCGCTATCTGGAACTTGTCGGCGGCGGAACGGCAGACGAGATCGCGGCACTGTTCGCCGACGACGCCACCGTCGAGGACCCGGTCGGCGGCGAGGTTCACATCGGTCGCCACGCCATCCACGGTTTCTACAAGAACATCGAAAGCCTGCCCCGCCGAACCGAACTCATCACCCTGCGGGTGGCCGGCCGTGAGGCGGCATTCCTGTTCGCGATCACCGTCGGGTCGGAGGGCGGCCGCATGCGGATCGAGCCCATCGACGTCATGGTGTTCAACAGCGAAGGCAAGGTCGCCTCGATGAAGGCCTACTGGTCGCCGGCGAACGTCACGCCGGCCTAGGTATTCGCCAACGGCAGCGTGAGGTCGATGGCGGACACATCGACCACGCCGAACGCTGAGAGGCTGAGGTAGGGCAGCGTCGAACTGGTCAGTTGCAGGGTGAACTTGTCCCCGGGTTGGACCGCGTAAGCGACGTTGGCGATGCTGAACGGGACGGTGATGCGGTGTTCGCGTCCGTCCAGACTCACCGGTACCGCGGAAACCTGGTCGCCGACAACGGACTGTTTTCCTTGCGCATCGGTGACGATCAACTGGGCGAATAGGGCGTTGGAGGTTCCCAGGCCCCGATAGGTGAATGTCAGCTGTGGAGCGCCGACGACCTGGGTGCCAGCGGTCAGTGCCTGGGGCGAAAGGTCGACGTTGATCGCGTTGCGGGCTACGCCGGGTACCGGGATTGCGGCAATGAATTGGGCCAGTGAGTCCGACGGAACGCTGAACGCCCTGCTCGAACCTCCCAGGAACGGGACGATGACCAAACCGCCGGACGCCCCGGTCGCGACGGTGGTTCTGGTGGCGAATGCCGGATCGTAGGGCAGCAGGTCGGAGGTGTGCAGAACCTTCGTCTGGTCGTACCACTGGAACGTCGGGAGTGCGTCGGCGGCGCTGCCCTCACGCTTGACGTACTGGTCGAGCCACGCCAGCCGGCTTGCGATCAGCAAGGCGTTCTGGCCCGGTGCCTCTCCGGAATTGCACACTCCGTGGCCGCCGCAGAACCAGATCATCTTGACCGGAACGTTGTACGGGTTCGCCTGCAGGGCCTGGGCACTCTGGATCGCCTGCTGGATCGTGAAGAGCATGTCGGTGGTGCCCTGCGCCAGCAGCGTCGGAATGTTGATCTTGTTGAGCAGTGCGGTGGGACCCGAGTTGGAGAGGAAGGCCTGTGCCTCCTCGGTGATCACCCCGAAGAGGTCACCGGTGATCGCCTGCTGATTGATCAACGGGTTGATCCGTGCCCCGATCACGTTGAGCCAGAGCGACAGGAAGCTTCCGTAGATCGTCTTGTAGATCTCGTTGGGGTACACCGCTTGCAGCAGCGAGTTGTACGTCATCTCCGGGACGATGGCGTCGATCCGGTTGTCGATACCGGCCGCCACCAGTTGGATGGCGCCGCCGTAGGAGTAGCCGATCATGCCTGCTGCGATACCGGTGTCGTCGGTGAGGGCGGGAGTGTAGACGCTGGCCCAATCGAGGATTGCCGAGACGTCGCGGCCCTCATAGAACGGGTTGTTTCCCTGCAGCACTCCACCGGAGTTCCACTCACCGCGCGGATCCCAGGTGATGACGTTGTAGCCCGCTTCACGGGTGCTGCCGACCCAGATCGACGGCCACAGACCCTGAACCGGTGCCGGCTGGTCGTAGGGCCCGGTGTATCCCGCTTGGGTGATGCCCGGGCCGACGAGAACGGTGGGAGCCACCTGATCAGCGCCCGACCCCACACCGACCGAGGGGAAAAAGTTGGTGCTGAGCTTGGTTCCGTCGAAGGAGGTCACTTTGTAGGTGAAGGCGAGTTGCCGGTCTCCGGGGGCCAGGGTGGCAACGTCGGCGTCGATCGTCGCCACCACTGAGGAGCCGATGAGCGGAGCGAGCAGACCGCTGAGCACCGGAAGCGTCTGCAGCAGGTCGATCGTGGGTGCGGCGATCATGCCGATCAGCGGAATCCCGGTGATGAAGGCGTCGAATCCGGTCACCTCACGCACCCGGATCTTGAACGTTTCGGTGCCCTTGGAACCGCCGTCGAGCCAGGTCGCATACGGCAGGATCGTGTAACTCTGCGGATCGGGCCCGCCGACCCCCGGCACGGTGTCGATACTCAGCTTGCCGCCGTTGCTGCCAAGTCCGCAGCCCTTGCCGCTGTCGCCGGATCCGACTGCCGCCTGGCATGGCTTGCCGAGGATTGTGTAGGTCATGGCCAGTCCCCGCGCGCTGACCGCCCGCAGGGTTCCCTGCACGATGCCTTCGGATGTGATTTCCACTGTGGGATCGACGGTGAGGCCGTTGCTGGTGACCGGCTGCGAGGTGCCTGTTGCGATCTGGGCGGCGGGGGGCGCCCCGTTCAGGTGCTGACGGCGGGCGGAGGCTAGCAATGACCACGACAG
>JAHBAP020000348.1 GCA_018500005.2 Mycobacterium sp.
GGCGAGGGATCGTCCCGACCAGCGCAGCGCTATGCGGGAACCGACCGGCAGGTCAGGGGCAAGCTCCTCGACGTGCTGCGGGGCAGCAGCCAACCCGTGGAGCGCGCCCAGTTGGACGTGGTTTGGTTGACCGATACCGCGCAGCGCGATCGCGCCCTGGACTCGCCCCTGGTCGACGGTCTGGTGGAGCAGACCGCCGACGGCCGCTTTGCGCTGGTCGGCGAGGCCGAGGCCCCCTAGCCCAGATCGACGTCAGGGCCGTGGTCGGCCGGGCGATCGCGACCCTGGTGTCGATTTCGCGGGCGCGGCGGCGGCGAGGAAAGCCTCGACGGCCTCCCGATAGGCCTGCGGCGCGTCGTCGTGCACCAGATGCCCGGCTCCCGGAACCTCGACGTGGACGGCTCGGGAACCGGCCAACTCCGCCATCCGCTGCATCTGACCTGGCGGTGCTACCGAATCACCGGCCTCGATCAGCAGCACCGGGCACTGAACGGCCCGCCACTGCGGCCAGAAATCACGGGTTCCCCATTCGGCCGCGATCGCGATCCACCGTGCGGGCCGGCCGTGCAACCGCCACCCCGTCGCCGTTCGGTCGAACGCCTCCAAAAAATAGCGCCCGGCAATCGGACCGAACTCCGCCAAAACCTCTTCGGCCGAACCGAATTCGACCGGAAGCGCATGCAGCCACGGCTCCCACGCGCCGACCGTCCGGCCGACGAAATCCGGCGCCATATCTTCGACCACCAGCGCTTCGACCAGTTCGGGACGTGCGGCGGCCAGACACCAGGAGTGCAGCGCACCCATCGAGTGGCCGACCAGGACGGCTCGAACACCAAGAGATTCGACCGCGGCACCGAGTTCGGCGACGAATCGTTCGGTGCTGATCGGCGCCCGGTCCTCCTCGGAGTCTTCGACGTCGGACCCCCGGTGCCAGGGGGCGTCGTAGGAGTACACCGATCCGTGGGCGGCGAGCCACTCCCACTGGCGCGACCAGGTGCTGCCGCGGCCCATCAGCCCATGCACCAACACCAGCGGCCGCCCGGCACCGCCCCGGTAGGTCAGGGAACTCACCGTCTCATCTTGCCGCCTGCGCCCTGCCGGTAACCTGGCCAACATGGCCGTGGTCAAGATCAACGCAATCGAGGTGCCCGCCGGCGCCGGTCCGGAACTGGAGAAGCGGTTCGCCCACCGTGCCCACGCGGTCGACAATCAGCCCGGGTTCCTCGGGTTTCAGTTGCTGCGGCCGGTAAAGGGCGAGGACCGCTACTTCGTGGTCACCCAGTGGGAGTCCGAGGAGGCCTTCCAGGCCTGGGCTTCCGGGCCGGCCATCGCCGCGCACGCCGGAGAACGGGCCAACCCGGTGTCCACTGGTGCGTCACTGCTGGAGTTCGAGGTCGTGATGGACGTTGGCGGTTCCCACTAGGTCCCGGCGCGCGGCGGCCCTGGCCGCCGCACTTGCCACCGCCACCTGCGTGGCCACCAGCTGCGCGCCGCCGCCTGCTCCGGCCGCCAGCTCCGGGGTGCGGATCGAGAAGAACACGCCGCAGGGTGTCCGAGCCCAGCAGGTGATGGACATGCTCAACTCCGATTGGCCGATCGGCACCCACAGCGTCAAGACACTGGCCGACCCCGACATCGTCGACGCGGTCACCGCCACCATGGACTCGATGTGGTGGGACAGGCCCTACACCTTGACAGGCGTCGACATCGGCGCCGGTTCGGCGCGACTGCACCTGCTCAGTTCATTCGGTGCGCAGCAGGACGTCGAGTTGCGTGTCAACGACCTGACGACGATGGTCGGCCGGTTCGCGGTGGACACCCGCAAGCCGGTGATCAATTCCTGGCAGGACGTCGATGCCGCATTGGACCGCACCGGGGCACGGTACTCCTGGCAGGTCTCGAAGGTGGATGACGGTAAGTGCACGAAGGTTGCCGGTGCCAATACCGCCGAATCCTTGCCGCTTGCTTCGATTTTCAAGACTTACGTGCTTTACGCGGTCGAGGATGCGGTACGGGCCGGAACGCTGCACTGGGACGATCTGCTGACCATCACAGCGGAGGCGAAAAAGCTTGGCTCCTCGGGCTTCGACAAGTTGCCCCCCGGAACCCGGATCACGGTGCGCCAGGCCGCCGGCAAGATGATCGCGACGAGTGACAACATGGCCACCGATCTGCTGATAGGAAGACTCGGCACCCGGGCGGTGGAGCAGGCGTTGGTCAACGCTGGTCATCACGACCCAGCCAGCATGACCCCGTTCCCCACGATGCGGGAGATCTTCGCGGTCGGTTGGGGCAACCCGGATGTCCGCGAGCAGTGGAAGACCGCGACACCCGCCGATCGCGCAATCCTGTTACAGCAGGCCAATGACCGGCCGTACGAACCGGATCCGGAACGCACACATTCCCCCGGCTCGGCCTACGGTGCCGAGTGGTACGGCAGCGCCGAGGACATCTGCCGGGTACACGCGCGCCTGCAGCACAACGCCGTCGGCCCGGCGGCGCCGGTGCGCGACATCACGTCGGAGGTGGCGGGCATCGATCTCGACCGCACCGAGTGGCCCTATATCGGCGCCAAGGCTGGAAACCTGCCGGGTGATCTGACATTCAGTTGGTACGCCGTCGACCGCACTGGGCAGGCCTGGGTGGTGAGCTTCCAGCTGAACTGGCCGCGGTTCCACAGTCCCAATGCCGGGGGCTGGGTGATGACGATCATCAAGCAGGTCTTCGGGATGCTTCCGCGCTACCGATGAACGGGTACCGATAGCCAAGCGCCCCCGAGTTGTGTTCGGGGGCGCTTAACCAATCGTGGGAGACGTCCTAGTCCGAGGTGGTGATCACCGCGGCGGTGGCGTCGGCAAGATCCGGCTCGATGACCGTGCGCTTGGGTCCACCGTGGAAGGTGAACTTGGCATCCTCGCCCGGGCCTTCGCCATCCCAGTTCTCGACGTCGACGGAGACCAGCTGGCCGGGGCCCACCTCCTCGAAGAGGATCTTCTCGCTCAACGCGTCCTCGATCTCGCGCTGGATGGTCCGGCGCAGCGGCCGGGCACCCAGCACCGGGTCGAAGCCCCGCTTGGCCAGCAATGACTTGGCCTTGTCGGTGAGCTCCATCTCCATGTCCTTGGTCTTCAGCTGCTTGCCGACCCGGTTGATCATCAGGTCAACCATCTCGATGATCTCTTCCTGAGTCAGCTGGTGGAAGACGATGATGTCGTCGATGCGGTTGAGGAACTCCGGCCGGAAGTGCTTCTTGAGCTCGTCGTTGACCTTCTGCTTCATCCGCTCGTAGTTGTTCTCACCGCCGCCCTGGGTGAAGCCCAGACCGACAGCCTTGGAGATGTCGGAGGTGCCCAGGTTGGAGGTGAAGATCAGCACGGTGTTCTTGAAGTCGACCGTGCGGCCCTGACCGTCGGTGAGCCGGCCGTCCTCGAGGACCTGCAACAGGGTGTTGTAGATCTCGTTGTGGGCCTTCTCGATCTCGTCGAACAGCACCACCGAGAAGGGCTTGCGGCGCACCTTCTCGGTGAGCTGGCCGCCCTCCTCGTAACCGACATACCCGGGCGGGGCACCGAACAGCCGCGAGGCGGTGAAACGGTCGTGGAACTCACCCATATCGATCTGGATGAGTGCGTCGTCGTCGCCGAACAGGAACTCCGCCAGCGCCTTGGACAGCTCGGTCTTACCGACACCAGACGGGCCGGCGAAGATGAACGATCCGGACGGGCGCTTGGGGTCCTTCAGGCCGGCGCGAGTGCGGCGGATTGCCTTCGAGACCGCCTTCACGGCATCGGACTGGCCGATGATCCGCTTGTGCAGTTCATCCTCCATGCGCAGCAGCCGGGTGGTCTCCTCCTCGGTGAGCTTGAATACCGGGATACCGGTCCAGTTGCCCAGAACCTCGGCGATCTGCTCGTCGTCGACCTCGGCCACAACGTCCATATCGCCTGAACGCCATTGCTTTTCCCGCTCTGCGCGCTGGGCGACGAGCTGCTTCTCCTTGTCGCGCAAGGAAGCGGCCTTTTCGAAGTCCTGCGCGTCGATCGCAGACTCCTTCTCCCGACGGGCGTCGGCGATCTTCTCGTCGAACTCGCGTAGGTCCGGCGGCGCGGTCATCCGGCGGATCCGCATGCGGGCGCCGGCCTCGTCGATCAGGTCGATTGCCTTATCCGGCAGGAACCGGTCGTTGATATAGCGGTCGGCCAAGGTTGCCGCGGCCACCACAGCGGCGTCGGTGATCGACACCCGGTGGTGGGCCTCGTAGCGGTCGCGCAGGCCCTTGAGGATCTCGATGGTGTGCGCCACCGAAGGTTCTCCGACCTGGACCGGCTGGAACCGGCGCTCAAGGGCGGCGTCCTTCTCGATGTACTTGCGATACTCGTCGAGGGTGGTGGCGCCGATCGTTTGAAGCTCACCACGGGCGAGCTTCGGCTTGAGGATCGATGCGGCGTCGATGGCGCCCTCGGCGGCGCCGGCACCGACGAGGGTGTGCAGCTCGTCGATGAACAGGATGATGTCGCCGCGGGTGTTGATCTCCTTGAGCACCTTCTTCAGGCGCTCCTCGAAGTCACCGCGGTAGCGGCTGCCGGCCACCAGCGAACCGAGGTCGAGGGTGTAGAGCTGCTTGTCCTTGAGCGTCTCGGGCACCTCGCCGTTGACGATGGCCTGCGCCAGACCTTCCACCACGGCGGTCTTGCCGACACCGGGCTCGCCGATGAGCACCGGGTTGTTCTTGGTGCGCCGGCTCAGCACCTGCATGACCCGCTCGATTTCCTTCTCGCGGCCGATCACCGGGTCGAGCTTGCCCTCTATGGCGGCGGCGGTCAGGTTGCGGCCGAACTGGTCGAGAACCAGCGAGGTGGACGGGCTGCCCGACTCACCGCCACGGCCGCCGCTGCCGGCCTCCGCGGTCTCCTTGCCCTGGTATCCACTGAGCAGCTGGATGACCTGCTGGCGAACCCGAGTCAGTTCCGCCCCCAGTTTGACCAGGACCTGGGCGGCGACGCCCTCACCCTCGCGGATGAGGCCGAGCAGGATGTGCTCGGTGCCGATGTAGTTGTGGCCGAGCTGAAGCGCCTCACGCAGGGACAGCTCCAGCACCTTCTTGGCGCGCGGGGTGAACGGAATGTGCCCGGACGGCGCCTGCTGGCCTTGGCCGATGATTTCCTCGACCTGGGAGCGAACGCCCTCCAGCGAGATGCCGAGGGACTCGAGCGACTTGGCGGCGACGCCCTCACCCTCGTGGATGAGCCCGAGCAGAATGTGCTCGGTGCCGATGTAGTTGTGGTTGAGCATCCGGGCTTCTTCTTGAGCCAGGACGACGACCCTGCGGGCGCGGTCGGTAAATCTCTCGAACACGGTGGTTACCTGCTTCCGTCACCTACGCGGTAGTCACCGCGCACCTGAAGTCCCACTCTAGTGGGCGACTCCGGCAGGTGCTCTCCCCTGCTGGCCGACCGACTGTCTGTGGTGGACACAGCAGTGCAACGCCACGTGCCGCCGAATCGTTTCCAAGTTCGGCGATCAGGGGATTCGCGGCGAGCGAAATTCGCCCGTGAACAGACCGTGACGGCTAGGTGGCGGCGTGGAACGCCTCGATGACCTCGGCCGGGATGCGACCGCGGGTCGACACCTTGTGGCCGTTGCGTCGGG
Source organism: Mycobacterium sp. (assembly GCA_018500005.2). Classification (GTDB taxonomy): domain Bacteria; phylum Actinomycetota; class Actinomycetes; order Mycobacteriales; family Mycobacteriaceae; genus Mycobacterium. The sequence goes on from JAHBAP020000348.1 coordinate 5,650, forward strand.
CCCACTCGCGGATCGCGGCACTCTGCTCGCGATCGATCGATCCGCGCGCCCCCCGGCCCGGGGCGGCACCGGCACGTCCCCGCCTCCGGCCACCGACCCGTCGGCCCGCGTCGATCCACTGCTTCAATTCCTCGCGGAGTTTCTTGGCATTCTTGGCAGACAGGTCGATCTCATAACTCACGCCGTCAATGGAGAATTCGACCGTCTCATCCGCGGGACCTTCCCCGTCGAAATCGTCGACGAGGGTGACGGTCACTTTTTTAGCCATGATTCGATGGGTCCTTCTGTACACAGTCGACGGCGACGATTACGCCTGGACAATAATGTGCCATAAACATACTCGGAATTACAAGAAATGTTTGTCGACGCAGTTCAGTGCCGGTTTCGAACAATCGGAAACAAAACGGTCTCCCTAATTGACAAGCCGGTGAGCGCCATCAACAGCCGATCGATTCCCATTCCGGTTCCGGTGGTCGGCGGCATCGCATACTCCATTGCCGCCAGGAAATCCTCGTCGAGGGCCATCGCCTCATCGTCGCCGGCGGCGGCGGCGCGGGCCTGGGCCTCAAACCTCTCCCGCTGGATGACCGGGTCGACCAGCTCGGAATAGCCGGTGGCCAGCTCGAATCCGCGCACATAAAGGTCCCACTTCTCGGTGACACCGGGCACGCTGCGGTGCTCGCGGGTCAGCGGGGTGGTCTCCACCGGGAAGTCCTTCACAAAAGCGGGCGCCCACAATGTGTCGCCGACGGAGTGTTCCCACAGTTCCTCGACAAGTTTTCCGTGGCCGTATCCGCGGTCCCGGGGAATCTCCAAACCCAACCGGTCCGCAATTGCCCAAAGGCTTCCGGTGGACGTCTCCGGCGTGATCTCCTCGCCAAGTGCCGCGGACAGGGACGGGTACATTTCGATCGACGGCCATTCTCCACTCAGGTCATACTTCGAGCCGTCCGGTAATGAGACCTCTCGGGTGCCCAGAGCCTCGTCTGCGACTTCCTGAACGAGTTCACGGATCATGGTTGCGGAGTCGTCATAGGTGCCCCAAGCCTGATAAGTCTCAAGCATCGCGAATTCCGGCGAATGGGTCGAATCCGCGCCTTCGTTGCGAAAATTCCGGTTGAGTTCGAAAACTTTCTCCAGACCGCCCACAACGCAGCGCTTGAGGAACAACTCCGGTGCGATCCGCAGGTAAAGATCGGTGTCGAGGGCATTGGAGTGGGTCACGACTGTCTCTTATACACATCT
>JAHBAP020000178.1 GCA_018500005.2 Mycobacterium sp.
CGGCACCGGCAGGGTCGGTGACGCCTTCGTCCAGGCCCTGCGGACGAAGACCGAGAAGGGTGTCGGCTTCTATGCGGTGAACTACCCGGCCGATACCGAGGTCTTCCTGGGCGCCAACGATATGAGCCAGCACATCCAGTCGATGGCCGCCAACTGTCCCGACACCCGGTTGGTTCTGGGCGGCTATTCCCTGGGCGCAGCGGTCACCGATGTAGTGCTGGCCGTCCCGGCGCCGATGTTCGGCTACAAGAACCCCCTGCCCCTCGGGATGAACGAACACATCGCCGCGGTGGCGCTGTTCGGCAACGGAACTCGCAAGGTCCTCGGCCCGGTATCCGATGTCAGCCCGCTATACGGGGACAAGACCATCGACCTTTGTACCCCCGACGACCCGATCTGCAATGACAATCTCGATCCCAACACCTGGGCGGACAACTGGCCGGCACACCTGCACGCCGCCTATATCGACTCCGGCCTGGTGAACCAGGCCGCCAATTTCGTCGCGGCGCGGCTTTAGCCGATGCTGCGGACGTCCCTGGTAACCGAGACCCTGGCCGCCAGCTCCTCGTCCGGCGGGTAGTCCACCGCGACCAGGGTCAGACCGCGGGCGGGCGCGGCGGCGAAATCACTCGACCGACTGTCGGCATCCAAAAGTGTTGCGCACCAGTCCGGTTCGCGTCGACCCTCGCCGACAGCCAACAGCGCACCGACCAGGGAACGCACCATCGACCAACAGAACGCGTCGGCGCTGACATGAACAGTGACCAGATCACCGTCGCCGACCCAGTCGAGGCGCTGAAGGTCGCGGATCGTCGTCGCACCCGGTCGTTGCCGGCAGAAGGCGGCGAAATCGTGCAGTCCCAGCAGGGCTGCCGAGGCCGACCGCATGGCGTCAAGGTCCAGCGGCCGCGGCCATGGGGTGATGAACCGGGCCTGTAGCGGGTCGACTCCATAGGGCGCCAACGACAGCCGATAGGCGTAGTGCCGACGCAGAGCGGAGAACCGGGCGTCGAAACCGGTTGGCGCGCGCCTGATCTCGCGAACCCGGACATCCTCCGGGAGGAACTTCGCCAGCCTGCGGATCAGCGGATCGAATTCAGCATCGCCGGATCGGGACTGACGGGGGTAGGCATTGGACAACGCATCAGAGGGAACATCGACGTGAGCCACCTGACCGGTGGCGTGCACGCCGGTGTCGGTGCGTCCCGCCGCGAACAGCCGGACCGGCAACCGGAATACCGTCGACAGCGCCGCCTCGAGAACACCGGCGACGGTCCGCTGCTCATCCTGAACGGCCCAACCCGCGAATTCCGTACCGTCGTAGGCGATGTCGAGGCGAAGCCGGACCGGGCCGGGGAATACGACGTGCCCGCCACCATGATCGGTGGCGGGCACGTCGATGTCCTGCGGATCAGGCCTTGTCAGCCTCACCCTCCTCAGCAGCCTCGACCTCAGCTTCTGCAGCCTCGTCGGCGGTCTGAGCATCGGCGATGCCGGCGTCTTCAGCTTCGACGGCCTCGATGCTCTCCTCGGCCTTGGCCACTTCCTTCTTGGCCTCGGCCTTCTTGGCCTCTTCCTTCTCGGCCTCAGCCTTCTTGGCCGACGCCGCAGCCCGGCGGGCACGGTCTGCCTCGGAGACGACGGTCTTCTCCCGGACCAGTTCGATCACGGCCATCGGGGCGTTGTCGCCCTTACGCGCCTCGACCTTGATGATCCGGGTGTAGCCGCCGTTGCGGTCGGCGAAGAAGGGGCCGATCTCGGCGAACAGGACGTGGACCACATCCTTGTCCCGGATCTTCTTCATCACCTCACGCCGGTTGTGCAGCGTGCCCTTCTTGGCATGGGTGATCAGCTTCTCGGCATAGGGCCGCAGCGCCCGCGCCTTCGGCTCGGTGGTCTTGATCCGGCCGTGCTCGAAGAGCGATGTGGCGAGGTTGGCCAGAATCGCCTTCTGATGGGATGAGGACCCGCCGAGGCGCGGACCCTTAGTGGGCTTGGGCATTTCGACTATCTCCTATGTGGGGCCGACCCCCGTATGAGGTAGGGCCGGGACGACTTCCGCTAAATCTGTTGGCGCTTAGAGCTGTTCGGTTTCCGCGTAGTCCGCGTCGCTGTCCATGTCGTAGCCGGCGTCGCTGGTCCACGTTCCGGTGGTGACGTCGTATCCGGCGACCTCGGACGGATCGAAGCTGGCCGGGGAGTCCTTGAGGGACAGACCGAGCGAATGCAGCTTGATCTTGACCTCGTCGATGGACTTCTGGCCGAAGTTGCGGATGTCGAGCAGATCGGACTCGGTGCGGCCAACCAGCTCGCCGACGGTGTGCACACCCTCGCGCTTGAGGCAGTTGTAGGACCGAACGGTCAGATCCAGGTCGTCGATCGGCAGCGCGAACGCGGCGATGTGATCGGCCTCTTGCGGAGAGGGGCCGATCTCGATGCCCTCGGCCTCCAGGTTGAGCTCGCGGGCAAGGCCGAACAGTTCGACGAGGGTCTTGCCGGCCGAGGCCAGGGCGTCCCGCGGGCTGATGGAGTTCTTGGTCTCCACGTCCAGCACCAGCTTGTCGAAGTCGGTGCGCTGCTCGACACGGGTGGCCTCGACCTTGTAGGTCACCTTCAGCACCGGGGAGTAGATGGAGTCGACCGGGATGCGGCCGATCTCGGCGCCCGAGGCCTTGTTCATGACGGCCGGCACATAGCCGCGACCCCGCTCGACGACCAGCTCGATCTCGAGCTTGCCCTTGTCGTTCAGCGTCGCGATGTGCATGTCCGGGTTGTGCACGCTGACACCGGCAGGCGGCACGATGTCACCGGCGGTGACCGCACCCGGGCCCTGCTTGCGCAGGTACATCGTGACCGGCTCGTCCTCGTCGGAGGACACGACCAGACCCTTGAGGTTCAGGATGATGTCGGTGACATCCTCCTTGACGCCCGGCACGGTGGTGAACTCGTGCAGCACACCGTCGATGCGGATGCTGGTCACGGCCGCGCCCGGGATGGACGACAGCAGCGTGCGGCGCAGCGAATTGCCAAGGGTGTAACCGAATCCCGGCTCCAGCGGCTCGATGACGAACTGGGAGCGGTTCTCGGCGATGACCTCTTCGCTGAGGGTGGGGCGCTGTGAAATCAGCATTGTTTCTCGGTTCCTTTCCGACGCCCGCTATTTGACGCCGTTTGGGGGGATCGCGGGGGGCTCGCCCCCCGCGGGTTTGTTTACTTCGAGTAGAACTCGACGATGAGCTGCTCGGTCAGCGGCACGTCGATCTGGGCGCGCTCGGGCAACTGGTGCACCAGGACGCGCTGACGCTCGCCGACCACCTGCAGCCAGGCCGGGATCGGGCGGTCGCCCGCGAGCTCCCGGGAGATCTGGAACGGCACCGTGTTCAGCGAGTTGTCGCGGATGTCGACGATGTCGTACTGCGAGACCCGGTAGCTCGGGACGTCGACCTTCACGCCGTTGACGGTGAAGTGGCCGTGGCTGACGAGCTGACGGGCCATCCGCCGGGTCCTGGCCAGGCCGGCCCGGTACACGACGTTGTCCAGCCGGCTCTCCAGGATGCGCAGCAGGTTCTCGCCGGTCTTGCCGGTCTGGCGGTTCGCCTCTTCGTAGTAGCGGCGGAACTGCTTCTCCATGACGCCGTAGGTGAAGCGAGCCTTCTGCTTCTCCTGCAGCTGGGTGCGGTATTCGCTCTCCTTGATCCGCGCGCGGCCGTGCTGACCGGGCGGATAGGGGCGCTTCTCGAAGGACTGGTCACCACCGACGAGGTCGACGCCGAGGCGGCGAGACTTACGGGTGGCAGATCCGGTGTAACGAGCCATTTCTGTATTCCTCCCTAGACCCGGCGCCGCTTGGGCGGACGGCAGCCGTTGTGCGGCTGCGGCGTGACATCGGAAATCGCGCCCACCTCGAGGCCGGCGGCCTGCAGCGAGCGGATGGCGGTTTCGCGGCCCGAACCCGGGCCCTTGACGAACACGTCGACCTTCTTGACGCCGTGCTCCTGGGCCTTGCGGGCCGCGTTCTCGGCGGCCAACTGGGCGGCGAACGGGGTCGACTTGCGCGAGCCCTTGAAACCGACGTGACCCGAGGACGCCCAGGCGATCACGTTGCCCTGGGGATCGGTGATGGACACGATCGTGTTGTTGAAGGTGCTCTTGATGTGGGCGGCGCCGTGCGGGACGTTCTTCTTTTCCCGGCGACGAGTGGTCTTGCCCTTCTTGGCGGCCGCGGCCTTCTTCGGAGGTGCCATGGTTACTTAGCCTTCTTCTTGCCGGCGATGGTGCGCTTCGGACCCTTACGGGTGCGCGCATTGGTCTTGGTCCGCTGGCCGCGCACCGGCAGACCGCGACGGTGCCGCAGGCCCTGGTAGCAGCCGATCTCGATCTTGCGACGGATGTCGGCCTGTACCTCGCGGCGCAGGTCACCCTCGACCTTGATGTTGGCCTCGATGTAGTCGCGCAGCTGAGTCAGCTGATCGTCGGTGAGGTCCTTGCTCCGCAGGTCCCGGTCGATACCGGTTGCCGCCAGGATCTCCTGGGAGCGGGTACGGCCGATGCCGAAAATGTAGGTCAGCGCGATCTCCATGCGCTTGTCGCGCGGAAGATCGACGCCCACTAGACGTGCCACAGGGCTGTATTCCTTCTTCTATGCGGAGGTATCGATCCCAGACCGTTCCCGTCCGCGTGCGCGTTCGGGGTCCGGCCTCCGTTCCGGACGTGGTCGCGGGGCGTATCCCCGCGGTGGTTCTGGGAGGTCTGCATTCAGTTGTGTCGTGCTTCAGCGGGGCTGAGAGGTCTCTAGCCCTGCCGCTGCTTGTGGCGCGGATCGTTGCAGATCACCATGACCCGCCCATGCCGGCGGATCACCCTGCACTTATCGCAGATCGGCTTGACGCTCGGGTTCACCTTCACGGCTCGTTGATCCTGTTCTCTTCCTGGTGGTGATAGCTGGGCCGGTTACTTGTACCGGTAGACGATGCGGCCGCGGGTCAGGTCGTACGGGGAAAGCTCCACCACGACCCGGTCCTCGGGCAGGATGCGGATGTAGTGCTGCCGCATCTTGCCACTGATGTGGGCGAGCACCTTGTGTCCGTTCTCCAACTCAATGCGAAACATCGCATTGGGCAGGGGTTCGACTACGCGGCCCTCGACCTCGATGGCACCGTCTTTCTTGCCCATATCCTCACTAGATCCTGCGTTGTTTGATGGGCAGCACTCGCCCGACTTCGCTGTGATAATTCCCGAACGGGTGGAAATTCCCGAACTGGGCAAGCAAGAGCCGGCGCAATAACCGCACCGTGGCTCCACGATACCCGCTAGGAGCCTGCTCGCCAAAATGGCGTCGAAGCACCGATATGGTGGCCGGATGCGGCTGTTGGTCACCGGTGGCGCCGGATTCATCGGCGCCAACTTCGTCCACCGCACTCTTCAGGACCGCCCCGGAGTGTCGATGACGGTTCTCGATGCGCTGACCTACGCCGGTAGCCGGTCCTCGCTGGAGGGTCTGGGTGATCAAATTCGCCTGATCGAGGGCGATGTCGCCGACGCCGACCTGGTGAGCCGACTGGTGGCCGAGGCCGACGCGGTGGTGCACTTCGCCGCCGAGACCCACGTCGACAACTCGCTGGCCGATCCCTCGCCGTTTCTGCACAGCAATGTGGTGGGAACGTTCTCGGTGCTCGAGGCGGTGCGCCGGCACGGAGTCCGCCTGCACCACATCTCCACCGACGAGGTCTACGGCGACCTGCCGCTGGGCAGTCCGGTGCGGTTCACCGAGACCACGCCCTACAACCCGTCGAGTCCCTACTCGGCGACCAAGGCCTCGGCAGACATGCTGGTGCGGGCCTGGGTCCGGTCCTACGGCGTCGCGGCGACCCTCTCCAACTGCTCGAACAACTACGGGCCGTTCCAGCACGTCGAGAAGTTCATCCCGCGTCAGATCACCAACGTGCTGACCGGGCGTCGACCGAAGCTGTACGGGGCCGGCGCCAACGTCCGGGACTGGATCCACGTGGACGACCACAACTCCGCGGTCTGGCAGATCCTGCAGGGCGGTGAGCCGGGGCGTACCTACCTGATCGGTGCCGATGGCGAGCGCGACAACCTCGCGGTGCTGCGGCTGATCCTGCAGTTGATGGGCAAGGACGCCGATGACTTCGATCAGGTCACCGATCGGGCCGGACACGATCTGCGCTACGGGATCGACGCCTCGGCGCTGCGGACCGAGTTGGGCTGGACGCCTGCGCACACTGATCTGGCCGAGGGCCTGCGCGACACCATCGCCTGGCACCGCGACAACGAGTGGTGGTGGGCTCCGCTGAAGGCGCAGGTCGAGCTCCGCTACGCCGAACGCGGTCAGTGACATGGGCCAGAAGATCACGGCCTTCCGCGAGCTGGCGATACCGGGCGCCTGGGAGATCACCCCGGCGGTGCACGGTGACAACCGCGGCGGATTCTTCGAATGGTTCACCGAGACCGGATTCGCAGAGATGACCGGTCACCGGTTCGAGCTGCGGCAGGCCAACTGCTCGACATCGGCCACCGGGGTGCTGCGCGGCCTGCATTTCGCCCAATTGCCGCCCGGGCAGGCCAAGTACGTCACCTGCGTAAGCGGGGCGGTGTTCGACGTCGTCGTCGATGTCCGGGTCGGCTCCCCTACCTTCGGCAAATGGGACTCAGGGTTGCTCGACGATGTCGACCGGCGCACGGTCTACCTGTCCGAGGGGTTGGCGCACGGTTTCCTTGCCCTGAAGGACTCGACGGTGATGTACCTGTGCTCGACGTCGTACGACCCGCAACGCGAGCACACCATCGCCGCCACAGACCCGGCGATCGGCATCGACTGGCCGATCCCGGCCGGCGATCTGCTGCTGTCCGACCGCGACGCGGCGGCGCCATCACTAGCGCAGGTGCGCGCCGCCGGCCTGCTGCCCACCTGGGACGACGCACGGGCGTTCATCGCCAGCCTGCCCCGCGGCTGAGCCTTTGGAGCGGGGCCGGAGCCCGTTCTAGGATATGCAAGTATTCGCTTCCGATTCTCCCTCCCCCAGTTCTGAAGGCAGTCCCATGACCACACAGATCCAGCACTTCATCGACGGCCGCCGCACTCCGCTGGCCAGTACCCGCACCGCTGACGTCTTCAACCCCAGCACCGGCGCGGTTCAGGCCCAGGTGTTGCTGGCCTCGGCGGCCGACGTCGACACCGCCGTCGCCTCGGCGGTTGAGGCGCAGAAGGAATGGGCGGCCTACAACCCCCAGAAACGCGCCCGGGTCCTGATGAAGTTCATCGAACTGGTCAACGCCAACGCCGACGAGATCGCCGAACTGCTCTCGATCGAGCACGGCAAGACCGTCAGCGACTCGCTCGGCGACATCCAGCGCGGCATCGAGGTGATCGAGTTCGCCACCGGCATACCGCATCTGATGAAAGGCGAATTCACCGAGGGCGCCGGTCCCGGTATCGACGTGTACTCCATCCGCCAGCCGCTCGGCGTGGTCGCCGGCATCACCCCGTTCAACTTCCCGGCGATGATCCCGATGTGGATGTTCGGCGTTGCGATCGCGACCGGCAACACCTTTGTCCTCAAGCCCCTGTCTCTTATACAC